>NZ_JAUBTF010000003.1:0-210139 GCF_036702355.1 Microcoleus sp. D3_18_C4 | reverse complement strand
TTTTGCACTTTACCCTCGCTCTCGCGAGCGCATAACCCAGGCTACGTCAAGTGCCATCGATATATTCAGCAAGCCCTATTTAATGCGGAAAATGTGCATTTTGATGGCGGGTTGGGAGGGGGCGGGTTTATATAGATTGTCAATTATTGACAGGTATTTTGGGTGAACTCGCCCCTACAAGCATCAGTTTCAAGAATTTAAGATCACCGCATAAACGAACCGACAACACCGTTCATATCCTCAGCCAAAGGATTTCCCAAAGCCTTAAACTTCCACTCGCCGCCTTCTCGATAAACTTCTCCCATCAACATATTTAATTTTCCTTCATAAGATGGGTCATTTGACAATCGATAGCGAGCGATTTCTTTGCCGGCGGCATCTACAGCTCTCACGAAAGCATTTTGTACCAGGCCGAAATGCTGTTTTCTCTCTTTTCCATCGTAAATATTTACGCCCAAAATAATTTTGTGATATTCTGCTGGCAAAGAACTCAGTTTCACCACTATTTGTTCGTCGTCTCCCTCTCCCTCCCCCGTGAGATTGTCGCCTGAGTGAACAACTGTTTTGTCCTTTGACTCCAAATGAGAGTAATAAATTACATCTTCTTTGTAGTTCTTTATTTTGCCATTTTCTCCCAGCAGCATAGCGTAGGAATCTAAGTCAAAATTTGCACCACTGCTTCGCCCGAAAAGACCTTTTTTAGCTTGTGCAACATCCCAGCCCAAACCCATTGTCAGTTTGGACAAGTCGTATTCGCTTTTGCTGAGAACTATTGATTGTCCTTTGGTTAAGTTGATAGCCATAGTTTTGTGATTTTGTAATGTTTCGAGTGAAGTTGAATGATTGCCCTAAGCTAGCATTTTGTGGGCATGAAAACGCTGTTTCTAGGGTAAGAGATTTTTGATTCGTGCTGATTTTACCCAATGCGGATATTCTGCAGTCAACAAATCGTATAATTCCTCATCTGCAATATGCTCCGGGTCTTCTAAACTGAAGAAATCGGCGTTGTCTAGGTAGCGCGAGCCCATTTGGTCAAGCTGTTCTAAAAAGCTAAAATCGCTCGCTACGGATCTTGCTAACCACCCGCGAACTCCCTTACTTTTGACATCTTTCTGCGACTTGCCAATTGCCATAAACTGCCAAAATATCGGCTCATAGGACGACCATTGTAGCTGCTGCTTGCTTTCCGATTCGTCCGCTGTTTCTCCATCAGTTACAAACATGACGTAGACAGGTCGATCGCCTTTAATAGGTGCGTAGCGCCTGCTACCGCGAGCGTCAGGAAAATAGAAGTTTCTAATTTCCTTCATCACTTTACCGTAGTAAGTACCTCCTTCTAAAGGATACTGTTGCAGTATATGGTGGATGAAGTTTGAGAAATTGTCGATCGACATTTCACCGGGATTGTGGGGGTTGACTCCAAACAGAAATATCTCTATCGCTGCGTTGTCATCAAACCGACATCCCAAAGCCAAAATCTTCTCTGCCAAACGCTGAATTTTTCCTGAACTGTACAGCGAAGACATGGAACCAGAAATATCGAGGCAAAGCGCTACTTGAGCATTGTGATTTGTTAGATTTGCCTTCTTGAGCGAGATATCGGCTTTCTTAGCGAGATTGAAAATGTGCGGCGCTTTCTCCTCAAGCTTTTTGTCTAATGCTATAGCTTTCTGACTTTTGTGGCTATGTTCAGGAATAGGTAAATTAGGCAGTTCTACTGTACGTTGTGCTGGTTTTTCTGGCAGTTGAATCTCAGAATTATACTTGTCAACAAAACTCTGCAACCCTGCTTTATATCCTTGCCCTACGGCCTGAAATCTCCAAGCTGCATCTTTTTTATACAACCGTCCAAACTCGACTGCTGTTTCATCAGAAAAACCTTCTGTTAAATCATACCGCGCTAGTTCGCTGTCGGTTTGGCGATCGTACAATCGGATAAAAGCATTTCTGATTTGGCTAAAATTTTGATGTTTAGCTTGTGCGTCGTGAATCGTGACCACAAAAACCATTTCCTCAACAGCAGCCGTTACTTTTTCTAAGTCTACATAAATTGTCTCGTCATCCCCTTGAGTTTGACCAGTTTGATTATCTCCCGAATGGGCGATCGCTCCGTCCGGCGACTGCGAGTTATTGTAAAATACAAAGTATCTTTCATCGGGAATCTTGCCGTCCGCACCTAACGCAAAAACAGAGGCATCGATATCGCAGCTTTGCTGGTTTGGGTTGGATAAATCTTGTTGAGTTGCTATTTCCCATCCCAGGGCGATCGCAACTTTTGTTAAACTGGGAGATGTTTTAGAAAGATTAAATCTTTCGCCCTTCTTTAATTGAATTCCCATCTGGTTTGTCACCTCATGAGTCTGATTGCTGAAAATCGAGGGAAACATTCCTGCTTCCGAATTTCCCCTCGATTTATTTAGCTAGGAGCGATCGACCTTTTATGCGGCATACTTATCTACAAAGCTTTGCAAGCCGGAATTGTAGCCTTGTCCTACAGCTTGGAACCTCCACTCACCGTCTTTCTTGTAAAGCCTGCCAAACTCTACCGCTGTCTCCCTAGAAAAATCCTCGTCCAAATCGTACTTAGTTACCTCTGTGTTAGTAGTAGTGTCGTAAATCCTAATAAAAGCATTCCGCACTTGACCAAAGTTTTGCCTTCTCGATTCTGCTTCGTGGATAGTCACCACAAACACAATTTCTTGCACTGCCGGATCGACTTTGGTTAAATCGACTGTAACGGTTTCATCATCGCCAAATCCTTCTCCGGTTCGGCTATCTCCCAGATGTATTACAGAAGTGTCCGGCGACTCCTTGTTGTTGTAGAAAACAAAGTATTTTTCGCCGGGAATTTTGCCAGTAGCCCCCAACATAAACACGGAAGCATCTAAGTCAAATGCTGCGCCTGTGTCTGTAATATTGGTATCCCATCCCAAACCAATCCCGGCATTTTTTAGCCCCGGTGCTTCTTTAGAGAGATTGATTCTCCCGCCTTTTTCCAAATTGATAGACATTCGCCCTCCTATTCACAACATCACTGGCGTTACTACTAGCAATTATATCAAGTGTTATAGTAAGTTGACAATTTGCTTTTGGTACTCGTCCTCTGTGATTAGTTCGTGGGTACTTTCCACTCTGTCTAAAAACACGATTCCATCTAAATGGTCGTGTTCGTGTTGAAAAATTCGGGCCACAAAGTCTGTCAATTCTTGTCGGTGGAGTTTGCCGTCTCTACTGGTGTATTCTATCTCGATCACCCTACTTCTCGGCACCAATCCCCGAATACCCGGAATGCTCAAACAGCCTTCCCAGTCTTTGACTGTCTCTGTTGATGCAGCCACAATCCGGGGATTAATCATCGCTGTGGGTTCCATGTGGGGTGCTTGGGGATACCGCAGGTTGGGGCGCGATGCGACGATGAACAGACGATCGGACTGAGCCGCTTGAGGGGCAGCAATCCCCACTCCGTTTGCCTGCTGTACTGTACAGATTAAGCTGTCAATCAACTCTTGAATGCGATCGTCCTTAATATTCTCGACAACTTGCGACGGGCGGCGCAGTACGGGATTTCCTAATTGTGAGATTTGTAATATTTCTGCCATATTAATTAGTCCTTGGTAATTGCTAATTGCTAATTGGTAACAACTGTCAACCGTCAACTGTCAACTGCCAACTGTCAACTGCCAACTGCCAACTGCCAACTGCCAACTGATTATCCAACTTTTTGAACCGGCAAACTCCCCGGTTTAACAGTCAAATTAACTATTTGCCCGTTACGGTTGATTTCCATTTGCAACAGCCCGCCCACCTTAGCATTTTGCACGAACTCCTGAACAGCTTCCGACTGAATAATCGGCTGATTGTTAATTTTTTGAATCACATCTCCAGCCCGCAAACCTGCTGCTGCTGCGGGAGAATTAGGAACAACGCTAACAATAGCCACACCCCGATCGACTGCAACTCGCAGGCTGCTGGTAGCATTGCTGTTAATTTGCTCCTTAACCTCTGGATTCAGCGTCGCCATTTCAATTCCCAAATAAGCGTGTTCGACTTTCCCCGTCGTAATCAGTTCCTTCGCCACCTGTTGGGCCGCCTGAATGGGAATCGCAAAGCCCAATCCTTGAGCACCTTGAATAATCGCCGTATTCATGCCAATAACTTGGCCCGAAGCATTCAGCAGCGGGCCACCAGAATTCCCTGGATTAATCGCAGCGTCTGTTTGAATAAAACCGATCCGCTTGTCGGGTACGCCCACATCAGAACTCGATCGCCCCGTAGCGCTAATAATCCCCGCAGTTACGGAATTGTCCAAACCCAAAGGATTGCCGATCGCGATCGCCCATTCCCCAGGCAACAGCTTATCCGAATTGCCGATCGCCACCACAGGCACATTATTGGCTTCAATCTTCACCACAGCCACATCCGTCACCTTATCCGCCCCCAACACCCGCCCCTGATAGCTGCGGCCGTCCTTAAGAGTTACATTTACCGTATCGGCTCCCTCTACAACGTGAGCGTTAGTGAGAATCACGCCGTCGGCACCGATGACAAAACCCGAACCAGTGCCCCGTTCGATCCCGCCCCGGCCGCCCGAATTCGGTTCTATGCCAAAAAAATCTTCCGGCGACAGCCCTCTATTTCCCGGTTTCACCCGCCGCGAAGCATCGATCCGAACCACTGCCGGGCCAACTTTTGCCACCGCAGCCACAATAAAATTCACATTAGCCGCG
Organism: Microcoleus sp. D3_18_C4; assembly: GCF_036702355.1. Lineage (NCBI taxonomy): Bacteria > Bacillati > Cyanobacteriota > Cyanophyceae > Oscillatoriales > Microcoleaceae > Microcoleus > Microcoleus sp. D3_18_C4. Next base: position 205,412 of record NZ_JAUBTF010000003.1, on the reverse strand, counting down.
TCGCCCGCCAACGAAGCCGGCGGCAAGACTTTGCTAGCTTGATCCTTTGTATTACGAGGCAGTTGCAATTTGGGTTCCAGCGCCCTTTGTCGCGAATCGCCAGAATTTGCACCAAATTGAGAAACCGTCAGACGATCGCCCAACATGGCGGCCCCGGCTCCCGTTACCAGCAGCAATATGTAAATTGCCGGTTGCTTCCAAAATTTGCCAGTAGAACTCTTCATGGCCATGTTTTAAGGCTTTCCTGCCAAATCTAAATATTTGCTGAACAGCTCCCCGATACCTGGTTTGGGCTGCAGAGCCGCAAAATTTTCGGCGATGGCGTCCCGCCCCGCAAGCTACCGCAGACTCCCTTAAACTTTAGCATCTGACGACTAAACTCTCTAGAGTAGAATTAATATCTTGAATGCCGATCGGCAGAGGTGAGCAGTGGACATTCCCCTCGAAAGTCTGTGGAATCAGATACTTGAACGTCTCCAGGTACAACTGAGCAGACCTAGCTTTGAGACGTGGATCAAAACTGCTAGGGCCGAACAACTCGAAAATAACTGTTTGATCGTCAGCGCCCCCAACCCCTTTGCTCGCAATTGGTTGCAAAAATATTACAGAGAAATCCTTGCCGATGCAGTCGCAGAAATTCTGGGCTATCCCGTAGACATTTACTTGACAATTGCCGGGGGAAACGAAACAGGCGGCAGCAGCGACTCGGCCATAATTTGGCCCTCCCCCATCGCGGATGTCCCGGAAAGCCACTCGCTTCACCCCCCCAAACCCGCCAATTTAAACCCCAAATACCTATTTTCCCGCTTTGTCGTCGGTTCTAACAACCGCATGGCTCACGCGGCCTCCCTCGCGGTAGCCGAGTCTCCGGGCCGAGAATTCAATCCCCTATTTTTGTGCGGTGGCGTTGGTTTGGGCAAAACTCATTTGATGCAGGCGATCGGTCATTATCGCTTGGAAATTGACCCCAACGCCAAGATTTTTTACGTTTCTACTGAGAAATTTACTAACGATTTAATCGCCGCCATTCGCAAAGACAGTATGCAAACTTTCCGCGACCATTATCGGGCAGCCGATGTTTTATTAATAGATGACATCCAATTTATTGAAGGGAAAGAATACACTCAAGAAGAATTTTTTCACACTTTTAATACTTTGCACGAAGCCGGGAATCAAGTAGTTTTAGCTTCCGATCGCCCGCCGCAGCAAATCCCCCGCCTGCAAGAGCGTTTGTGTTCCAGATTTTCCATGGGATTAATTGCCGACATTCAATTGCCCGACTTGGAAACTAGGATGGCAATTTTGCAGAAAAAAGCCGAGTATGAAAATATGCGGTTGCCGCGAGATGTGATTGAATACATTGCTTCTAGTTACACTTCCAACGTTCGGGAATTAGAAGGTGCTTTGATTCGGGCGGTAGCATATCTTTCAATTACCGGTTTGCCGATGACTGTGGAAAATATCGCCCCGGTTTTGAATCCGCAAACTGAAAGTGTAGAGGCAACGCCAGATGCAGTAATTGCAGTTGTGGCTGAGGAGTTTGATGTTTCTGTTGAAGATTTGAAAGGTATTTCCCGCAGGCGAGAAATTAGTCTCGCACGTCAAATAGGGATGTATTTAATTCGGCAGCATACTGGTTTGAGTTTGCCGAAAGTTGGAGAAGTGTTCGGTGGCAAAGATCACACGACTGTGCTTTACAGTTGCGACAAAATTGCTCAGTTGCGGAACACTGACCCGAATTTGGCCCAAACTTTGCGTCAGTTGAGCGATCGAATTAACGCTGTCAGCCGCAAAACTTGAGAAGAAGTCAGTTGTCAGTTGTCAGTTGTCAGTTGTCAGTTGTCGGTTGACAGTTGTCAGTTGTCGGTTGACAGTTGTCAGTTGTCAGTTGTCATCACTCAACGCCGTCAACAGTCAACAGTCAACAGTCAACAATTCCCATTCCCAATTCCCAATGCCCCATAATAGACAATCTTGCCTGTGGAAAAACCTGTGGAAAAGTTCCCCTCCGTTTGTGGAAAACTTTACTCGATCGCCCAAAACAGTTTTTGCACAAAAATAAGCGGGCGATCGACCGCAACAGCTTTTCCACAAGTTTTCCACAGGGATTTATTACCTAGAGGTTATGCCCAGCCAGCAGTTAGCTTTTTTTTCCACAGTTTCCACAGGGCGATCAATACAAAAATAATTCAATAAATTAAAAAAAACTGGTGATCCCTACACACCCTACACACATAGTTCGCGACGCGGGCTGACCTCAGAAACCCGGTTTCTACGAAGATTTCTCGTTTTTACAGGCAAAATTTTGCGTAGAAACCGGCAATAAGCGCCCCATACTTAACCCCTACACACAGAAAAACCGACCCGCCGGCTTTCTGTGATACGATTTGTTTCTGTTTCAAATCCGGTTAATTAACCTTCCTACCATGAAATTGGTTTGCACCCAAAGTGACCTCAACGCCAACCTCTCGTTGGTAAGTCGGGCCGTTCCCTCCCGCCCGACACATCCGGTACTCGCCAACGTGCTCTTAGTAGCGGATGAGGAAAATCAGCGGGTTAGCTTGACAGCTTTCGATCTCAGTTTGGGCATTCGCACCAGCTTCGCAGCAGAAGTAACAGGCGGCGGCAGTTTTACCATACCCGCTAAATTACTCAACGATATTGTTTCGAGACTCCCAGATGGAGAGATTACTTTAGAAGACGAAGCGGGGGACACCGTAGCATATCTCACTTGCAGTTCTGGCAGCTACCAAGTTAGAGGCATGGGCCCGGAAGAATTCCCAGAATTGCCTGCAATAGAAGGCGGAACAATCCTCAAATTGCCACCGGAAGCCTTGATAGAAGGACTCAAAGGAACTTTATTTGCTACTAGCCCCGACGAGGCAAAACAGGTACTTGCAGGCGTGCATTTAAAGGTATTGCAAGATTGCCTGGAATTTGCAGCTACAGACGGTCACAGATTGGCAGTAGTTCAAACTGCCAATGAAAAACCTGAAGGCGAAGAAACCCAAGAAGAATTTGAGGTGACAGTCCCCGCTAAAGCATTGCGCGAAGTAGAAAGAATGCTGGTGATGCGGCAGTGGACTGAACCTGTCACCCTGCATTTTGAACACGGTCAAGTAGTGTTTGAATGGGCAGATCAGCGGCTCACCACCCGCACCTTGGAAGGGCAATATCCCGCATATCGGCAGTTGATTCCGCCGTCTTTTGAGCGGCAAATTACCTTAGAAAGGCGATCGTTCTTAGCAGCAGTAGAAAGAATAGCCGTTTTTGCAGACCAAAAAAACAATATTCTCAAATGCAGCATCGACGAGGAGAATCAGGAAATTACTTTGTCTGTAGATGCTAAAGATGTCGGCTGTGGCAAAGAGTCAATGCCCGCACAGATTTCGGGAGATAGCATAGATATTGCTTTCAACGTGAAATACTTAATTGACATTTTGAAAACTGCTCAATCCCCCGAAATTCAACTGCAATTAAACGGTGCTTTAGCCCCCGTAATTTTTCAGCCATTAGGCGGAGTCAATGCCACATTCTTGGTGATGCCAGTTCAGCTAAGAGCATAAAAAGAGTCAGTAGTCAGTAGTCAGTAGTCAACAGTCAACAGTCAACAATCACCGATGCTGCAACCGGAATTGATCTAATTCATCTGCGTTAATCGGTGTTAATCTGCCCTCATGTGCGGTAAAAAAAAAGAGAACTTCTGAACCGCAGATGACAAGGGATTGACGCTGATTCACGCAGATAAAGAGAAGGAGTAGAGAGATAGAAATAATTCCGATGCTAATAGATTTGAGATGAGTTATCGCTTCAAATCCATGGCAACAAAATTTCAAATTCAGTACCTGTACCGGGCGTAGAATGCAAATTTAACTTGCCTTTATGCTTTTCCGTAACAATTTGATGGGTAATTGCCAACCCCAAACCGGTACCTTTCCCCGCAGGTTTAGTGGTGAAAAATGTCTCAAAAATCCGCCGTTGAATTTCTGGCGGAATTCCCGGCCCGTTATCGGCAATTCTGATGGCTATCCAAGCGTTATTTTGATTTTTTTCGGCTGCTTCGGGGCTAAAGTCGCCGTTTTGGCTGGCGGATGATAGCTGTTTGGCATTTTGTCGATCGCCCATAACATAATTTTGAATTAATTCCGAATTCACGCAGTCTCCGTCAGAACTGTCTATTACCTCGGTTTCAATAGTAATCACAGGCATAAAATCTTTTTCTGCTTTTACCTCTTCCAAAGCGTCGATCGCATTGTTGATGATATTCATAAATACCTGGCTCAACTGACCAGAGTAACACTTAACCAAAGGCAAATCCCCATAGTTTTTAACTACCTTAAATCCGTACTTCAGACGGTTTTTCATAATTAGCAGCGTACTGTCAATACATTCGTGGATGTTAGCTTGCTTCAAGTGGGTTTCGTCCATGTGAGAAAAGGTGTGCAGGCTGGTGACGAGTTCGGTCAGCCTCTGCGATGAAACTTTCATACTTTTAAGAATTTCCACCCAATCTTCTTGCAAAAAATCAAATTCTATGTTTTTTTTGAGTTGGTCAATTTTTTCGCTGTCACCCACAATCTGTTCGTAAGCAGACAGCAACTCCATGATATCTTTCGAGTAGTTGGACAAAAATCCTAGATTTCCGCTGATGCAGGTGACGGGATTTCTAATTTCGTGGGCGACTCCAGCTACCATCTGCCCCAAACTGGCTAGTTTTTCGGTTTGAATTAGTTGAGATTGAGTTTGCTGCCTCAGCAATTTTGTTGCGAGTTCATGAATGTTGGATTGGGCTACTAACAGTTCATGCACATCTAGCAAACTATAGGTTTGAGGCGACACTTGAACCACAATCGGTTCATAAAGCAGTTCTTTCGATCGCAACAGCGACTTCCTGGCTGCATCCACGATTAAAGTATTGCTGGAAAAAATTAAACTCTCAGTTTCGGCAAAGCGGTACAAAGCCCTCACAGGTCGCTTTAAAAATAATTCTCGCCCAAAAGGACGGCTGATAAATTCTAAAAATCTCCGCCGGGAAATCATACCGGCAAATTCACCATGATGGGTGACAATGACTCCCGGTAACAGCGGATTAGCTTCTAACATCTGAGAAATTCGCATTCCCCAATCCGTAGCTTCTACCTGAAAATCGTAAAGCGACAATTGTTGGAGAGTAGAGTCTAAACAAAGTTCTCCTAGGTCAGCCTCGGAGATGGGTTGGACGGGTCTTTCTACGCAGGAGGTATTCAACATAAATTTATCAGCACGCTTTTTTGGGTTCTATTTGCCAGCAGACATTCAGCTACCAAAGCTCAGCAGGTGAGTTGCTGAGTGTTTTGACCGGCATCCCCCTGGCAAACTGCATTTTAAATTACACAAAAAACTGACTGTAGCAAGGAAAATTTTACCACTTAAAGTATTAGGCAAGATTGAGGATCACCGAGATAAATGCGCCCTGGTAATTATACCTGACTTTATTTTATACTGACTTGAGCGGTATTAACGCTTGTTTCGACTATTTAACTATTCATTAATCTTAATTAATCGTCTTAACCTTTTGTTAATAAATTATTAGGCTGAGAAATATAATTGATTGATAATAGAAGAAAATGGGAATTGCCCGATCGCCCACGCCATGCACACGTCAGCAGACAAGTTAAAAGCCCAAATTGGAGCGATCGCGTCCCTGAGTTTTAGCTCCCTAATGCCGATGGCGTCGGGCCATCGCCCCTGCTAGGGCATTTGAGGCGATTTCATCCCATCTCCCCGATCCGGTACTTGCAACCCCCCGTAACGCTCAGCCAGCGACACACCTGCCAGTGCGTCCCCTATAGGTTTGTAGTGAAAACTAAAGTCATCGCTACAAACCAATTTTGTAGCGATCGTTATATAAAACAGTTAGCCTCGCCCGCAATCTGTAAAATCTGCCTTGGCATATGTTCTAAAATCAATTATTCTTAACCGAAATATCCATCAAATCCGCGACGGTTGGCATAGTCAATTATTGATTGGCTGTACGAGGCGGATATGAATAAAAATCCAGCCAAATTCCAACAGTTTTAACCAGTCGAAATCATTCCATGTCTTAGCATTGATTAAATGAGAAGGTCTACAAATCCTAGCAAAAAAAAGACCAAAAACAATTAACTCGATCTTAACTTAGTGCTAGGCTTTGGTATGATCTACAAGGAGTTCCACCAAAGACGTATAGCTAAATAGCAATCTACCAGTAGGTGATCGATGCAACCCGCCCTGACAAATCAGTTAAATAATGCTTTCACCCTGTTTCTCAGCTTGTTAGTAGAAGCAATACCTTTTCTGCTGCTCGGAGTTTTATTTTCAGGTTTGCTGCTGGGGTTTGTAGACGAACGCAAACTCGTATCGCGCATCCCACAAAACCCGCTGCTGGCGGCTTTGATGGGCAGTTCGATTGGCTTTTTGTTTCCCGTGTGCGAGTGCGGTAACGTGCCCGTAGCCCGCAGGTTACTGATGCAGGGAGTGCCCGCACCCGCCGCGATCGGCTTTTTGCTCGCAGCCCCCACCATCAACCCCGTGGTAATTTGGGCGACTTGGACGGCATTTCGCGATCAGCCAGAAATTGTAGTTTTGCGGGTGGTATTTTCTCTGTCTATAGCCACAATTATCGGCTGGGTGTTCAGCGCCCAAAAAGACTTGCGGCCTCTGCTGCACCCGTCTGTAGCCCGCGCTATTCCCCTCCCAAAACCAGAGTTTTCCAAAAAAGAACTCGTCGAAGCCAACACTCCGCTGCTGTTGCAGTCGGGAACATTTATGCTCGGTCAGCCGGGGGGTGCGGTGCCGATCGAATCTTTGCTACAAGACGACTGGCAGCCATTACCAACAGGCAAAACAGAAAAAACCTCGAAACGTTCCTCGATGTTCCACCCTGTTTCTAAAGAGCGTCTGCGCCTGCTTTTAGATACTATGGTACAGGAGTTGCGGGAATTGGGAGGAGTGTTGGTGATCGGAAGTGCGATCGCAGCAATCATTCAAGTGGGCGCCCCCCGCGAACTAATTCTCAACCTCGGCCAAGGCCCCGTTTCCTCGATTATAGCCATGCTGATCTTAGGCGCAGTCGTGTCGATTTGTTCTACAGTAGATGCCTTTTTTGCCCTGGCTTTTGCTTCCACATTTACCAGCGGTTCGCTGTTAGCATTTCTCGTTTTTGGCCCGATGATTGACCTCAAAGGCATCGGTTTAATGCTGTCAATTTTTAAAGGTAGGTCCGTCCTTTACTTAATTGTGTTGGCAGCTCAGTTAACCTTTTTAATGACCCTGGCTGTCAACTTGCATTTAGGTTAATAAATTAGCTCAAACAGACCACTAATACTATTTTAGATTTTCAATGACCTTGCTCCACGACACGGAAGTCACGGATATACGGATAGGTGTTTTTTCTTTTCCCTCTTCCCTCTTGTTTCCCAATCACTATTAAAAAATGAATCTTAAAAAAATTAGCCCCTGGCTGGACGCCCTAGCTATATTAGCCTGGGGAATACTGCTTCTTAAATATTGGATCACCGGCAAATTAAGCATTCTCATTCACCCCAATTACTTTGGCTTGACTCTAGCAGGAGGAATCGGCTTAATGGTTATTGGCGGTTTAAAAACTTGGGAACTCTTAAAGCTCGATCGCACCACAAAGCAATCGCGGACATCAACAGCAAATAACTCTCTCAGAATCACAGAAGTTGAACACGTTACTTTGTTTCCCCCCAGTATCGGCAGCACCTTAATGTTGGGCGTCGCATTAATAGGTTTACTAACAACGCCACGCACCTTTACCAGCCAGACAGCATTAGAACGAGGCCTCACCGAATCCCTGCCCATCACCAGACTGCAACCCCAAGAATTTCGCAATACTACAAAACCCGAACAGCGATCGCTCGTCGAATGGGTGCGGCTGTTAAATTTCAACCCCGAACCGGATACATACAGAGGTCAAAAAGTCAAAGTTCAAGGATTTGTAATTCACCCCCCTAACCTAACAGAACAATATATGTGGATTGGGCGTTTTATCATTACCTGCTGCGCGGCAGACGCCTATCCGATCGGGTTGCCGGTAAAATTACTGATCGGTCAAAGCCGCACCACCTTTGCCCCAGACACTTGGCTAGAAATAGAAGGAGAAACGATCGTAGAAGAACTCCAAGGCAAGCGCAAATTAATCATTCAAGCATCCTCCCTCACACCAATTCCCGAACCAAAAAACCCTTATGATTATTAGATGTTGAGTAAGTATCAGATTAAATTTTACCTTGATTGCGAGATGGAAAGTCCAGACCCAATCTCCGTATACAGATCAACATACGGTAAAGTCAGCTATAAAAGTGGCAGTATCCTCCTCTAGGAGTTGCAAATAACAAATTCAGCAACTACACTCGTAATTAGGAAATAAATTCTGAGTATATGTCATCAGAAAAAAAATTAGCTATCAAAGGTGCTGCCTGGACGATCGCCAGTTATGCAAGCAGTCAAATTATCCGATTTGGCAGTAACTTAATCCTGACGCGTCTGCTTTTACCCGAATTATTTGGTCTAGTAGGTCTAACCTACGTTTTTATAACAGGGATCAACTTATTTACAGACATAGGTTTGGGCCCAAGTATCATCCAGAACAAACGGGGGGAAGATCCTCAATTTCTCAACACCGCTTGGACACTGCAAGTTCTTCGCAGCTTGTTCATTTGGATTGGTTTGGTTATAATTACCCAGCCCGTTGCGAGTTTTTATGAAGAGCCCCGTCTTCTGTGGTTAATTCCAATCATAGGTATAAATTCCGTACTAGGAGGGTTTAAATCTACTGCCACAGCCAGCCTAGAACGCAAAATGGCAGTGAAGAAAGTAGTAATTTTTGAGTTGGGCATACAGATTGTTTCTACAACAGTGATGATTGTCTGGGCATGGTTCGATCGCAGCATCTGGGCGATCATCGTCGGTGGCTTTACGGGAGCTTTCATGGAGTTAGTATGGAGCCATTTTTTGATTCCAGGCAAGTCAAACCGCTTTGCTTGGGATAAAGAAGCAGCTAAAGAAATATTTTCTTATGGAAAATGGATATTTTTGTCTACGGCTTTGTTTTTCTTGTGCTCTCAAGCCGATAGACTGATCCTAGGGAAAATATTTACTTTAACAATGTTGGGCATTTACGGCATCGCTTTTACCCTGGGGGATATGCCGCGCCAAGTCATCATCGCCATTAGTGGCCGGGTGATTTTTCCATCGATTTCTATGCTGGCAGAGTTGCCGCGGGAGGAGTTGCGCGCGAAGATACTCAAGAACCGCAAGCTAATTCTAATACCATTAGCCGTAGGTTTAGCAATTTTTGTGATCTTTGGAGATCAGTTAATTTTAACACTGTATCGGAAAGAGTATGAGGCTGCATCTTGGATGATGCCAATCTTGGCGTTAGGTATCTGGCACACCACCCTCCACAATATCATGGGTTCTTGTCTGTTAGCCGTAGGAAAGTCTCAGTACCCAGCTATAGGCAATCTGCTGACTTTTGTGAATCTATGTATAAGTATACCGCTGGGATACTACTTAAAAGGTAATTTAGGTGCCGTGATTGCTGTAGCTCTCGGTGACCTTCCTACCTATGCAGTAACTAACTACGGTTTGTGGAAAGAAGGACTAACTTGTTTTTGGCAGGATATTCAATTAACAGGCCTGTTTGTAGTGGTGCTGGCCACTCTACTTTGGTGTAGAGTCGCTTTGGATTTGGGTCTGCCAATCGATAAAATATCACCGATGGATTTAGTTCCAATCAATCAACTATTTCAGTAAACAAAAAGGAGATTGTCTCTATGTCAGCCGAACAAAATACAAGAAGCAAAGTAATGCACTTTATGTTCTTACAAATGGCTCTTTTACAAGAAATATCGCGAGTGGCAACAAGGTATAGTAAACTGATGTTTTTTTATCAAAAAAATCGGATTATAAATTTGTTCAAAGAAAACGAACATCCCGAAAAAAAACGCCCCAAAGTCTTTGTGGCTGTCCCACACATTACATCAGTTGAAGAATCTAACAATCCCGAAAAAGCCACAGCAAAAATAGAGAGACTCAGGCACACAATAGATGGACTGTTAACGACTTTTGCTCATTGCGACCTGACAATTACTATCCAAACTCTACCGAACAGGCACGTTACAGCCTACTTACCTGAATATCAAATTAAGTGCATTCAGATCCAAGAAGGCCCTGAATGCGACCCCATGTTTGTAGAGTTTAGACTTCAGGAAGAATTTGTCGAAAGAGTAGAAAAATTTGACTGGTTTTTATTTATAGAAGATGACATTGTTTTGTACGATGCTTTCATTCTAGAAAAATTAGAAAGTTTTAACCGACAAAGCGGGTATGAGAATGCTATTCTTTACCCACACCGTTTTGAAATGTATCAAGGAACCAAGAGATACATTGATTTGACAATAGATGATCAACTATCGTGGAATCAACTATCTAGTGTAGAGATAGAAACTGTAAAATTTGCTGAGTGTACCAATCCTCATTCAGGATTTTACTGTTTGTCAAGAAAGCAGATGAAAGAGTGGATAAAATCAGGTCGCATCTTCAAAAATCAAGTAGTGAAGGTCGGGCCTTTAGAGAGTGCAGCCACTTTTTGTCTTTTGGAATGTTTCTCGATATATAAGCCCCACCCGTCAAACTTAAACTATTTTGAGATCAGGCATTACGATAGCAAATATTCTAAGCTATATCCCGAACCGGAATCGCCGTATACACTGTCAGCAGTTAATAATAGTTCCCACACACCAATCGGCAAGGCTTCGTGAAAGGGATCTAAGTAGTCGTCATGATTATTAGTAGGATGGGTAGATCGCAAGCGTTACCCCTCAACCTATTAAATAATTAGCGATTTGAGATGTGAGATTAAATTAAAAATCTAAAATCTCAAACAGTGTTGGACGCAAGTGGTATAATTGTAGGGTGCTCTACTGTCCTCAAAGCCTCTCTCTATCGAGCAATTTTTAGCTCGGAGGCAGCCTAAAAGGTAAAATCTCAAATTTCGCATCTCCACTCGGTTGATACTGTTGGAAGTGCCGCAGACTCCACGGATTTAAGCTCGTGAGTTTAGTTCAGTCCTGGAGGCACACACACTTTCAAAAACCGAGTTTTTTACCAACATATTTCGTTGCAGCCCTTTTTGCTGGTAAAAAAAACCGTTTCAGGGGGTCGGGAGTACGCCCAAGACAGTAAAATTTAAGAGGGAAAATTTGGCAGTTGATTTTCAGCAGAAAGTAGGAGAGAAAGATTTGTGAGTATTTTTAAGAAAAAAATTAATCCTTCACCCTTCGCTATTCTGCCATTCCAACAGCCGATCGACCGCACGGCGATCGTCCTCATGCTAGTGCTGAGCTTCTTAATAGGGCTGCTGCTGCTGAGCGGCGATCGCACAGCACCCAGAGTGCGAGAATTTACCTGGGAAAACAAACAAATCGGCGCCGAAGATACCGGCTTTATCCTCACATTCTTTCGGCCGATGAACCAGCCCACCGTCGAGGAAAACTTAAAGCTAGAACCACCCCTCCCCGGTAAATTTAGTTGGGCGGGAAGACGCATGGCTTACACCCTCAAAGATCCAGCACCCTACGGCGTTACCTACACAGTCAAACTCGCCGGAGCAACCGATAAGTATTTTGGAGAAAAAAACCAAAATAAAGGAACGCCCATGCAACCGTTTAGCAGTTCCTTTCGCAGCCGCGATCGAGCTTTTGCTTACATCGGTGTCCAAGGCGAAACAGAAAGCAGATTAATGCTAGTCAATCTCAGCAGCAGCGACTCAAAACCCATACCCCTCACTCCCAAAGATTTAGTTGTCACCGATTTTAAACCTTATCCCGACAGCGATCGCATTTTATTCTCCGCCACAGATCGATCGATCGCCCGTACTCGTGGCACTCTAAATCAAGAACTATTCACAGTCACCACCGGTCTCAACCCCCAATCGGACTCAGGAACTCAACAAAAATACCCAGCCGGTAGAATCGACAAAATCTTAGACTCCAAAGATTACCAAAACCTCAAATTCGACCTCTCAGCCGACGGAAAAATCATAGTTGTCCAGCGCGTCAACCGTCGCAATCCCGGCGATTTCAGTCCTTGGATTGTGGAAGAAAAACAGGCGCCCAGACCCTTGGAAAATGAACAAGGCGGAGATTTTATGATTCGCCCCGACAGCAAATCCATGGTAATATCTCAAAAACAAGGATTAGCGATCGTCCCCCTCAAACCCGAAGCAGATCCAGTAGAATTTTTGCCAAAATACGAACAAGTATTGGGAATGGCCCGCGACAACTCTGCCGCCGCCTATGTTAAATACAACAGCGACTTTACTCGATCGCTTTTCATCTTAGATAACCAAGGTGTAGAACAAGAAATATTGCGTATTCCCGGCAGCATTATGGCCGTTTATTTCGACCCCCGCAAAAACCAAGACAACCAAGTTCAGCGTCTCTACTGTTTGTTAGCCCAACGCCTCAAAACAGAAAGCTACAAAGAACAGCCTTTCATCGCCACCATCGACCTCAAAAAAGAGGGTACTCGTTTGGTCGGAACCATCAAACCGCTGCTGATTTTGCCCAACCAATTAGATACCCAAATCAGTTTATCTCCCGACGGGCTGGCATTAATTTTCGACCAATCAGTCACAGCAGCAACTCCCTCCGTAGCAGACAGTCCCCGCAACGATAGTGGACAGTCCATCGCCACCAGCCGCCTCTGGCTGCTACCCTTAGTAGAAATACCCGCAGACGGTTCTCGCGCAAAAGTACAGCCAGAAGAACTTCCCTTTGCCGGCTATCACCCCCGCTGGCTACCATAAATCAATTTGAGATTTGAGAACGCACTGCTGACTAATGACTGGTGACTAATCTAAAATCTAAAATCTAAAATCTAAAATCCTTATGACTCCCGAAGAAATTAGCAATACCCTTAAAGACTTATTTGGTGACAGTGTTGAGATGCCTGCTGCCACTTCTTGGCAAGTAGAAACCCCCAATTTTCGCCTGTTAGTCCTCCTTTCAGAAGACGGGAGTTGGCTGCGGATTTTGCTGCCGATCGCCGATGCCCAGGAAGCTCAACCATTTTTTGATAAACTCCTAGAAGCTAACTTTGACACCACCCTGGAAACTCGCTACGCCTTACATCAAAACGTTTTGTGGGGAGTATTTCAGCACAGTTGTGCCACACTCGCGGCCGCCGATTTCTCAGCCGCCGTCGCCCGAGTGCTAGCTTTGCAAGAGCGAGGTTTGTCCGACTTTTTCGGCGGTTTGATAGAAAGCCGCATCCGTCAAATCATCAAAGCTGCGAAGGCGCAGGGACAGTCTGTCGAAACCACCCTTCAGACTTTAGACCGTTTCTACGCAGAGGGATTGATGGGTGAAATGGAACTAGGGCGAGAGTCTAGCGAAAAAACTCTCGCCGCTTGGCGGTATCAGCTAGAACGCCTCTGGCCGGAGGTGGAACCCTAAGAGAATTGGAGATTGCTGATTGGAGATTGCAGATTGCAAAAAACTGATGACTATCGAGGTTCGGAAGTTGCCTAAAGTTGCATTTCTTTTGAGTGGTATAGCAACCGCGGCCGACGCTTAGGATGTTCTTAATTCCACAAACCCTTGGGGAACATTGCTTCTTCCTTCTCTCGCGACGATAACTAAAGCCTTCCATCCGTTACATTCGGTTACATCCGAAGAAAGCGAATCCGTTGCCGAACTTCCTTTGGCTAGGGCCCTAGTCTTGACAATTGGAGCCTGTAAGCCCCTTGGACAATGGCTAATCCGGGCCCTCGAACCCTCACAGGATGCCAGTATATTCACTGATAACCCGCTCGCGGTTCTCCAATTCCCTTCTATCACTGGAAAAATGGTATAATTTATCACAATAATTAGTTATAAATATTAAAAATTTTCGGAAAACACCCGATCGCAGGTATATCATGGTAAAAAGTTTACAGCAGAGATCAGTAAGTTCCACAAAAGCTTCGATCGTTTAATATTGACTTAGAAACAAAATCTTTAGGAGACAATGCTACTGGGATCGGGTTTTCCCATCGGGTGCTGTTGTAATTTCACAAATTAGCAACTACCCGCTACCAATTACCAGTTACGAATTAATAGCAACTTAAGTTGTTCATGAATACAATTTTTAACAGGGGTTTCATCTATGTTTGCTGTGCGTGAGACTAGCTCGGAGTTATCAGTGTTGCATATACCTGAATTTTGTACTTGGAACATCTCCTTAGAATCAACTCTCCTAGACCTGCCACTCTCCAACTGCCAAATTGAATTAACTCAACAGGCAAAAGAAGTAGCCAAGGCTTTTGAAGAAAATTCAATGCTTCCCGGCGTCATTTTGACAGATAGTGGTAATTTTGTCGGCATGATATCCAGGCGTCTATTTTTTGAAAAAGTTAACTGCCGCTACGGAGTAGAAATGTTTTTCAAGCGACCAATAGAGGTGCTGTACAAGTTTGCCAAGCCAGAGGAACTCGTACTTCCCGCCAGTAAATTAATAGTAGAAGCCGCCCACGAATGTCTTTACAGATCAGCAGAATTAATTTACGAACCCGTAGTAGTGGAAATAGCCCCCCAGACCTACAAGCTGTTAGACGTACACCAATTAATGGTCGCTCAATCAAGAATTCACGAATTAACAAATAAGTTACTCCACAAACAAACCGAAGCCAAACTCATCCAAACCGAAAAAATGGCGAGTTTGGGGAGGATTGTAGCAGAAGTAGCCCACGAAATCAGAAACCCGCTGAACTGTATTTGGGGAAATTTAACTTTTCTGCTGTCCTATTTTGAACACTTGCTTCAGCTCATGTCGGTTTATGAAGAAGAATATTCGGCACCCTGTCCCCGAATTGATGCCCTTAAAAAAGAAATTGAATTTGATTTTTTACAAGAAGATTTGCCGATCACCTTAGAAGGGATGGAGTTGGGAGCCTCACAATTGCTAAAAATAGTTAACGGGCTCCACCACTTCTCTCACATGGACGAGACAACACCAGCCGAGACAGACATTCACGAATGCGTGGAGATGACGCTGTTAATTTTGAAAAACCGCTTTAAAAACAGCATAGAAGTGGTAAAAAATTACGGCGAACTGCCCCTAGTTAGAGGCTACTCCGGTCAGTTGAGTCAGGTGTTTTTGAACTTGTTAGTTAATGCTCTAGACGCCCTGACAGAGTACGCAGCCGATCGCGAAATACAGACCCAGTGCGGGGACAACTGGCAGCCCCAAATCGAAATTACCACTAAAGTGATAGAAACCGAACACGGCAAGCGAGCCGCAATTTGCATTGCCGATAACGGGCCAGGCATTCCCCCAGAAAATCACCAGCAGATATTTGACACCTTTTTTACCACTAAACCAGCAGGCAAAGGCAGCGGTATGGGGCTGGCTATCTGCCATCAAATCGTCACAGAAAAGCACGGCGGCCAACTCAAATTGCGATCGCAACCAGGTAAGAATACTGAATTTGAAATTCTCCTGCCTATAGTTGGCACAACATGATTAACTTAAGAATATTCTCGGTTGTTCGCTCCTGCGGTGAAGTGATAGGCTAGCTTAGTAGTAGGTTCTCAATTCACCGAAGAACGAGACGGAACCCCTGGCTTTAGACACCGGGAGGAAGTCGGCTTCGGTTTCAACCGCCTTCAATATTTCTTTATACAACTGATTGAAAGGTTGTTTTAGAATTAGATTGTAAGTAAAACAACCATCTACGTGTTGAAACACTCTAGTATCGGAGAAATCCCGGCACAGTGAGCCACCACACTCCTTGAGGAGTAGTAAGCCTGTATAACTGACAAGTAATGGCAGAGTGTGAAGCGTACCTATCTGGCATTGTGATGGATTATGAAAGCAAACACAATTTAAAAGTAAGCGCAATTGCAATACCCTTTGTAGGGGTAGTTGTTTTGAGTGTATAGAGGTGCTTTGATAACGCCTTTGAGAGTTTTCGGATTCATTCAAGAATCCCCGTGGCTTCAGCCCTGGGGAGTATCAATTTCCCAGCGTTTCGGCAACTAAAAGTTCCAGTGGCAAATAAATTCAGTTCCAAACTCCTTGGCCCTTCAGTCTCCGAAGGCAGCCATCAAGACCTTTCGCTAGAGTCTACCCTCTGGGATTTGCCCCTGTATGACTTTCAGGTTAAATCGAGCTGCTTGGCCGTGGCAGTTGCCGAAATGTTTGAACAGCATCCCCTAGTGCCGGGGGTCGTCTTGATGGAAGCAGGAGAGTTTGCGGGCATGATATCTCGCAGGCAACTGCTGGAATATTTGCTCAAACCCCAAGGCCCAGAGCTATTTTTGCACCTGCCACTAAAAGTTCTCTACAGTTACGCTCGCGTCGAAATATTATTGGTGGCAGAGAGTACAACTATTTTGGCAGCAGCCCCACAAGCTCTGCGTCGATCGCCCGAATTGCAGGCAGAACCGATCGTCGTCCAAATAGACTCCCAATCTTACCGCCTCTTAGACCCTAATGCACTAAACA
Organism: Microcoleus sp. D3_18_C4; assembly: GCF_036702355.1. Taxonomy (NCBI): domain Bacteria; kingdom Bacillati; phylum Cyanobacteriota; class Cyanophyceae; order Oscillatoriales; family Microcoleaceae; genus Microcoleus; species Microcoleus sp. D3_18_C4. Next base: position 188,876 of record NZ_JAUBTF010000003.1, on the reverse strand, counting down.
TCGCATACTGGCAAATTCGTGGCATAGAAACTCAAGTCCGCTACGAAAGAGCCCAAACTCAAATGATTCAAAGCGAAAAAATGGCTAGTTTAGGGCGTTTAGTCAACGGAGTCGCCCACGAAATTTTAGATCCGGTAGGCTTTATCTGGGGGAATTTAACCTACGTCAGTGACTACAGCAAAAACTTGATGGAATTGCTCTCAGTTTACGACGCATACTGTACTGACCCCCCGCCGGAAATAGCACGGCTCAAAGAAGAGATCGACTATGACTTTTTGCAAAACGATTTTCTCCGAACTGTTGCCAGCATCAAATCAGGTGCAGAACGTTTGAGCAAGTTGGCAACCAGTTTGCAAAACTTCTGCCACATCGACGATATTTATCCCAAACCCACCGACTTACACGCCAACATAGACAGCATACTTTTGCTGCTCAAAAGTCGTTTGACTAGGGAAATCCAAGTAGTGAAAAACTACGGCTACCTGCCACCAGTGCCGTGCTATGCAGGACAGCTAAACCAAGTATTTATGAATATATTGACCAATGCTATTCATACATTAATTAATGAAGCAGTCGGTCAAGAATTGGCGAAAGAGTTCAAAGGTGGAGGACTCAGAGACGCCGATCGCCAGCCTAAAATTGAAATCACAACTCAAGTCTGCTGTCCCGAACCTGCGCCGGATTTAGACAAACTTCATGTTCGCTGGGTTTCGATTTGCATATCAGATAACGGGCCAGGAATGTCACCTAGCAAGTACAAAAAAATCATAGAATCATTCTCTACGGAAAAACGCGCCCTCAAAGAAACCAGTTTAGCGGTTAGCTATCAAATAGTGACGGGCAAACACGGCGGTGCATTCAGAATGCGATCGGAGTTAGGCAGAGGCACTGAATTTGAAATTTTGTTACCGTTAGCTTAAAGAAGGAAAGCACTACACGGATTTTGAAACGGATACACGGATGAATTATCTAGGGTGAGGCAGTAGTCAACAGTCAACAGTCAGCAGTCAACCATTCTCTAATTGACTGCCGCACATTTTACAAAATCTAGCATTAGCATCGTGTACAGACCAACCGCAACCTTTACAAACAGCTTCTCCGTGATTAGCACTTTTAACTAAGTGTTTAATCAAATCCCCCAATTGCCAAGGAATTAGAGCAATTCCCGTCAAAATCATCAAAATAGTCAGAAAACGACCGGATTCCGAAATCGGCGTAACATCGCCAAATCCCACCGTGGTCATCGTGACAACGGAGAAATAAACAGCATCCAAAAAAGTTCCAAAACTTTCGGGATTTGCCGGATGTTCGACTTGATAAATCAAACCAGAATAAACAAAAATTATTGCCAGCAAAGTAAACAAAATCCGAGCAAAAATCACGCCATCTTCGCTGCTGATGCGGAAAATAGAAATTTTCAATTCCAGAAAGCGGATGAGTCGGAGAATTCTAAACCAGCGAAAAATTCGGATAAAACTAACGTTGACAAATCCCAGCAAAAATGGTAATATTGCCAGCAAATCAATAATAGAAAAAAAACTAAAAATAAATTTAACTCGATTTTCGGCACACCATAGTCGCAATAAATACTCAAACACAAAAACAACTAAAAGCGCTGTATCGAGAGTTTGCAAATTAATTCTGACAGTTTCCGAAATAGGGTAAGTTTCGGCGATGAAGCTGGTCGAAGATAGGAGAATTAGTCCGGTAAGAGTTAAATTGACGGTTCTGCCAATGGGGGTTTCGATGTCTTCGAGATAAAATCCAATTTGCGATCGGGTTAACATAGATAAGATAATTAATACCATTTCTCAGGTAAGGGAATTATCGCACATGAGCATCGAATTAACTAAGGGTGAAAGATTCAATCTTTCTAAAGAAACTCCTAATTTCAGTAAAATTGCGATCGCCCTGGGTTGGCAAGTCAGCCAGACAGCACAAAACTGCGACATTGACGCATCTGTTTTTATGTTAGCGGCAGACGGTCGGATTCCTGATGAAAAGTATTTTGTATTTTACAACAATCTGACATCGCCGGATGGTGGGGTGCGGCATTCTGGAGACAGCAGGAATGGACAAATTGAGGGAGATGATGAGACGGTTTATCTGGATTTGAGTAAAATTAATTCGGCGATTCAGGAAATTGTGTTTGTGGTGACTATTCACGAGGGACAGGAAAAGAATCAAAGTTTTAGTCAAGTTACAAATGCTTTTATCCGGCTTTACAATTCAGAGAATATTAGCGAATTGGTTCGGTACAATTTAACTCAGATTTTTTCCCAAGAAACGGCTTTAGAATTTGGACGCTTGTATAAGAAGAATGGCGAATGGAGGTTTCAGGCGGTAGGACAGGGATATAATTCTGGGTTGCAAAGTTTTGTAGATAAGTATTATGTTGAGAATGCGGTTGAGAAAAGCTCGAATGCTGGTGAGAAGCTTGATGATGCTGAGGTTTTGAGGCAGTTTAGCGATCGGGTGGATCGGTTATTGCGGGAAGAGGCGATCGATCAGACAGCGCTTCCAGCATCTAGCGAAGCGGTAAAACAGCCAGTTGCTACTCCTGTAAATGCGGATACTCTGGAATCTGATGCTGACAAAATAACTGATGATTCTAGTCAAAAAAGTCAAGAAGCTGCTGTTACTGCTGAGGAATTTTGGAAACGGTATGAAGAAGGAGAACGCGACTTTACAGGGATTAACCTAGCAGGAGTGGATCTAAGTGGCAAAACTCTCGACTCTAATGTCAATCTAACTCAAGCAAACCTGAGCAATGCCAATCTAGCAAGTGCCAACTTAACTAGGGTAAATTTAATTGGAGCTAACTTGCAAGGCGCAAATTTGAATTCAACAAACTTGCACACTGCTGATTTGATTGAAGTTAATTTAAGTGGGGCTAACTTAACCCAGGCAACCTGGTATTGTGCCAGACTAATTCAGGGAAATTTGAGTCAAGCCAACTTAAGTGAAGCAAAGTTAGATAGCGCAAACCTGACTACAGCAAACCTAAGTAGGGCTAACTTAACTCAGGCAAGTCTGCATAATGTTAACCTGACAGGAGCAGACCTAAGTCAAGCGAAGGTAACTAAAGTCAACCTAAGTTATGCAAACCTCAGCGGCGTTAACTTAAAGGGGGTAAGTTTGATAGGGGCCAACCTTGCAGGAGTCAACCTGAGCAACATGAATCTAAGTGGGGTAAGCTTAACAGGGACAAACTTAAGTCAAGCTAACCTCAGAGGAATTAACTTGAGTGGGGCCATTTTGACTGGGGCTTATTTTCGGGGAGCAAACTTGGATGGGGCCAACCTAACAGAAGTAAATTTGGTTGGAGTAAACTTTGAGAGTGTTAATCTGAGTGGTCAAAACTTTAGCGGGTTCAACCTCTCTGGAGCTAACCTGAGCTTCGCCAACTTGAGTGCAGCAAATCTCGCTTCAGCCAACCTGTGCGGAGCAAATTTGAGTTATGCAAACCTAGAAAAAGCTAACCTTAAAGATGCCAATTTGGTTGGAGCAAATATGGATCGTGCACAACTCACAGGTGCAATTATGCCAGATGGGACAATTCACGAATGAATTAATGTTTGTAGTAACGAATTGAGTCCTTAGAAATGGCAGGAGTAGGTCGTGTTTTCTTGACCCGGAGATCCCCCCTAGCCCCCCTTAAAAAAGGGGGGAATCGGAAGCACTCAAAGTCCCCCTTCTTAAGGGGGATTTAGGGGGATCGAGACTTTGATAGAAGTGACATTTATTATGGGTTTCAGTCTTAAATTGATACCAAGAGTTGGGTGTGCATCGCCCTAGAAATAGATTATGATTAGTATTAAAGATCAAATACATAGATTTTCCATGAATGAATCGCACACAGAAATTATAGAATCTACCCTCAGATGGATGACCCAGTTTGTCGAGTTATCGCATCCAGTTTTCAGCGATTTACCGATTTGTCCCTTCACTAAAAAGGCACGCTTGGCAAATCAAATTTTATTCAAAATCGATCGTTTTTCAGCGCGGACTGAGTTCGATCGCGATTCTCCCATAATGAAATCGATTTATGAATTTTACAATTCGGAATTTGAAATCATGGTAGTAATTAATCCTGAAAAAACTGCAATTAGTGCGCCAGAAACTAAAGAATTGATAGACAAATTGAATAATCAGATTTCAGAATTGGGCTTGCTGGCTTTTCACGTCCATCCCGAAGAAGATTTTAATATTGACGGGCTTCATACTAGGAGGATGCCCTATCCGGGCTTCACTGTTCAAGTAAATTCTAAGCTGAAGCCAGCTTCCGATGCTTTAGAGAAAACTGAATATTACAAAAATTGGACTGCCGAACAACTAAAATATTTCGGGATTCCGAGAAATTGACGATCGCCCACCCTCCCTTTCTCCCTGTCTTGCTTCGCGCCCTTGGCTACTTTCATCGCTTCAATCCTCCATGAGTTTGATGAGAGTTGTAAAAATACGATCGCACTCTGAAGAAGCCTTGCGAACCTTGTCAACATCCAACATTTCTAACAGCTTGGAAGCGTGCTGTATCTTTTGATATTCGCCTTTCGATTTTGTGTCGCGGCTAGCTGCTTTCAGACTTCGTTCTAACAAATCCTTTTCAATCGTCTCTACATTGATATTTTTAGGAATCTCATTTTGTTTAAATCCCTGTCCGTAAAATCTTTTTAAAGTATCAATATCCGCCATGAACCAAGCTTCCATCGCTTGCACCATGAGATAGCAATGAGTCTCATCAACCCCAGGCGAATCCCAGTTATCCCTCAACTTCAAATGCTCCCAAGGCGACTGCTTTACAACAGGTGATTCTGAGTCAACCAGAAGGATGACAAACGCATCTGGGTGAGCGGCAAAAGCATTCTTGAAATCCCTGAAAGCATTATTCCGGGAACCGCAAAGAGTGATAGTCCACTTGATTTTCTTGCTTTGGACAACCTGCACAATTTCTTTGAAAAAACTGCTAAATCCTTGTCGGAGCAATGCCTTTGTATTCTTGCCCTCGCCGCCGCCTTCGATGTAAATGCGAATTTCTTTTACCATCGGTTGCCCCCGATTTCTCCCATCCGCCAAAGGTCTCCCAAAGTGTAATTCTCAAGCCATTTTTTCAGTCGTTCGGGATCGAGACGGTTCAGGTGACTTCCTCTATCATCCCGATCGCATATTAACACTGACTCAGGACTCAGAGCCGACACTAAAGCATCGGAATGAGTTGTCACAATCAATTGTGTGCGCTGTGAGGCTTCGATCAACATTTCAGCAACAACAGGCAGAATGTCGGGATGCAAGCCAATCTCCGGTTCTTCAATACAAATAAGTGGCGGGGGAGTTGGATCTAGAAGTAAAGCTATTAAGAATAAATAACGCAGCGTACCGTCTGATAAACGAGTTGCGGGAATTGGCTGAATTAATCCTGTTTCGCGGATGAATATCTGGACAGTACCGCCATAAATCTTGATACTCAGTTCTTCGGCTGCATCGTAGAACAGTTGTAATTTTTCAATAATCAGCCTACTTCCTAATTGATACTGTAAGTTATTTAAAACCAGTCCTAAGTTGCCACCATCTTCTAGGAGGGGATGTTCGGGTAAGTCAGTTTGCTGAGCTTTTCTAGATACTGAATCTCTCCCGGTCTGCCAGTTACGATATAAACCAATGTCGGCAAATTTATTTCCCAGATATGATAGTTCTGGATATAGTTCGGGATCTTTTCTTTGAGATAAGATAGATTGATCGGGAATGATATCTTCTCGCCGCAGATTCCGCAGCGTCCTGGGTTGCTGCTCGTTGTCCTGTATAACATTGATAACAGGGCGACCCCGATCGTTATAACGGTAATAGAAAAATGGCTGGCTTTCAGAACTATTGCGCGGTGCCCTATCTTCTATAGCTTCGTCCACTACTTCAAGTCTCTGACCGACTGCGGTAAAACTAATCTGATAGCGCAGTGGCATCGTTCGTTCTGGGTAATCTAAAATAGCCTCAATTTTTGCTGTGGGAGTACCTTTTTCACCTTTCCACAGAAAATCGCTGATACCACCTCCTTGACGAATCGGAGCAGGTAAGTCGGTAGATGTTGCTTTCAACACTCCCATCGCTTCAATGAAGTTAGATTTGCCGGATGCGTTAGTACCGATCAATACATTCAGGGGTTGCAGTTCAATTTTTTCCCCCTCACTTCCATAGGAAAGGAAGTTTTGCAGTTGCAGGGAGTGAATAAATCTTTTGCCTTCCACCTTGTCCTCCTATGCCAATTCTGCATTATTATACTTTACGAAAGCTTTCGTTTTTAGTCTTGAATTAAGTAGGTCTCAAAACTACCGATTCCAAGTCTTTGCCTTGAAGTCGGAGGGGGAGTGAGATATCCCGATCGCTCCCACAACAGGCGACCTACTCTCCTGCAACGGTCTGTGACCCATTACAATTAATTCAGCAAAAAATCTTTACACATAAGAACTCATGCAGCTCAAGTCAACAACCCGCCATATTCGCATATACACCGCCATCCTCGAAGATAACGAACTCGTCCCCAGCAATGACCTTTTGACCCTCGACATTGACCCAGATAACGAACTTAACTGGAATGACGAGTCAATCAAACAGGTAAATGCCAAATTCGACCAACTCGTAGACGCTTACGAGGGCGAAGACTTGACCGAGTACAACCTCCGCCGCATCGGTTCGGAGTTGGAGCACTTGGTACGATCGCTCTTACAAAAAGGCCAAATCAGCTACAACCTCAACAGCCGCGCTGTTAACTACAGCATGGGCTTGCCTCAAGTTGATTCCAAAGTTCACCTGTAAGGGCGATCGGGCGATCGGCATTTATGTCAACTTAAGATTGAAACCCATAATAAATGTCGCTTGTAGCTGAGTTTTGATCGCTCCTACTGCTCTTAATCAGGGGAGTACGGGGGAAAAGAGGGTTCTGTTTCGTCTCTCGCTTTGGGGATTGAGGGGGATTTAGACTTGGATACAGAGGAAAGGTGGAGATGGGGAGAATTGGGAAAATCTGCTTTTATTCTTCTCCCTGCTTGTTTGTGACTCCTGACTCCTGACTCCCGGCTTCTTCCTTCTTCCGACTTCGATCGGACTTCTCCCCCGCATCCCCAGCATCAACCGGAGAATTTGGAACGCGATCGCGTTCCAAAAACTGTTTAACTGCAAGTTGGCGGTTGGTCATAAACTGACCCCAAGCGCCGGGAAACAGCCCATCCAAGGTTTCCACCAGCGCCCAAACCTCAAGATTCATCACTTTGTAATAGAAACTGTGAGAATGTTGAATGCTAGTGAGTATTTCGTCTATTTCAACTGCCGGCAGTAGCTTCGGATCGGGCAAATTCTTGGAAAAGGCGCTGGGTTCATGTGGGGCCATGGTTAAATACTCAACAGCTTGCAGAGGCCGATCAGTCGATTTTAGATTTTAGATTTTAGATTTTAGATTGATTCCACAGATGAATCTGGGGGCTTGAACTAAATATCTAATTTTTTTGGCTTTCCACGACTCCTGTCGGGGGCTTGCGTCCATCAGTCGATTTGAGGTTTGAGATTTTAGATTGACTCCACAGATGAATCTGGGGGCCTGAACTAAATATCTAATTTTTTGGCTGTCCACGACTCCTGTCGGGGGCTGGCATCCGTCAGTCGATTTGAGATTTGAGCTTTGAGATTGACTCCACAGATGAATCTGCGGGCCTGTATCCGTCTTTGGGTAGGGTTAAATTTAACTTCTCTTGCAAAACTAGGGCGCGAGGCACAAATGACCCTTCGCGAGAAAACCGAGAATTGATATTTATTTATACCTGTCGGCTCAGGTGATTTCTACCTAGCTGCATCCTACCATTATAGTTAGTCTAAAATCTCAATTCACTTGACGATCGCGATTTCTTCGGAAATTGCCGCTATCAGGAATATGCTGAAAACAGCGTGCTTTCAAGCCGATGACTGGGGTGTCGCGCGATCTTCTAACCCTGAAAGCTCATAGCAAGATTCATCCTGCCGTCAACAAAATGGTAAACTGTTCGTGTCAGTACAAGACATTAAAACCTACCCCTAGACTGGGGGAAAGTCAGATATCACTACGCACACAACAGTGGAAACGTGGTGAGCCCGGGAACCTGAAAAATCAGGATATTAGGACTGCGAAGTCTTAAGAATCTGCGTCTGTTGAGAAAGCGGGGGTGTCAAATAATCGCCACGTATCAACCCGTCGAGGTTCAATCGCTAAAATAGTTCAGATCAGCACGCTTGCCCAAAGGCGTCAGGAACCCTTATGCAAAACTCTGTGGCAAAACACTACTTATGGGCTTTAGGTGAAGGGATCAAAGGGTGTAAGCCAGGCGATCTGATCGCTGGTCGCTACTTGGTCAAGCGCGATCGACTTCTTGTCGATACTCAACCCGAACACTTGCCGGAACTGCCCGATGAGATTCCGAGTGTTGTCACTCCTTATCTGAGACTGTTTGCCTATCAGTTGCACGTACCTCAAGTATACGGCCTGGTATCGTCCAAGATGAGCAAGCTATCGGGAGATATCTGGCTACTGGAAAACGTGCCTATTTTGAAGGTGACGGAATCTTTAATGCCGGAATTGGCGGACTCCTGGAAAGGAGCCGCAGCGATGCGCCAGCTCAATTGGCTGTGGCAAATGGCCCAGTTGTGGCAGCCTTGTATCGCTCAGGGCGTGGCTTCGACGCTGCTGACTCCCGAACTGCTACGGGTGGAAGGGCAATTAGTGCGGTTTCTGGAATTGCAGCCCGATCGCAAACCGCCTCATTTGTCGCAGTTGGGCAAATTGTGGCAGCAGTGGCTCGAAGATGCTCACCCAACTATTGCCAATTTTTTGAGGCAACTTTGCCAGCAAATGGTGGCCGGTCAAGTTCGCCACGGCGAACAACTGATGGGCCAGTTGGATAAAGCTTTGGCAAAGTGCGGCCGATTTTACGATCGTCACGTTGAAATTGCCACGGGTACGGATGTAGGCAGATCCCGCGCTCACAACGAAGATGCTTGCTATCCCCCCAGCGGTACGCTGTTGGCAGGAAGCCCGGGTGCGGAAGCTTGCGCGATCGTCTGCGACGGTATCGGTGGACAAGACGGTGGCGAAGTCGCTTCCGAAGAAGCAATTGGTGTGCTGCGCGACAAGTTGCAGCAAATGCCCCTACATCAAGCTAATTGGGACCCGTTGAGCCTGACTTCCAAGCTGGAACGGGCGGCTTGTGCTGCTAACGACAAGATAGCCAGTCGCAACGACAGCGAACACCGCCAAGGCCGCCAGCGGATGGGAACTACGCTAGTTATGGCTTTAGCCCACATTCACGAGCTTTACGTCGCCCACGTCGGAGACAGCCGGGCTTACTGGATTACCCGCACCGGCTGCTATCAACTTACTCTCGATGATAATGTGGCTTGCCGCGAGGTGCGTTTGGGCTACTCTCTCTACCGGGATGCTTTGGAACAAGTGGCCGCCGGAGCTCTGATTCAAGCTTTGGGCATTACTTCGTCCAACACTCTGCACCCGACTGTGCAGCGTTTTCCAGTGGATGAAGACTGCGTTTTGCTGCTGTGTTCCGACGGTTTGAGTGATAAAGACCGGGTTGAGGAATGTTGGGAAGCGGAGATTTTGCCAATCCTCGACGGTACCATTAATTTGGGTAAGGCGCGCGATCGACTGATTGAGATTGCTAATACTAGAAACGGTCACGATAACGTCACTGTTGCTTTAATTCACTGTCAAGCACATTTGAGGGAAGACGGCAATACTTTTACAGAACTGTCTGTCGCACCTTTAGATACGCCGATCGAACTAATTGCCGACAGCGAGGATTTGCCAACGGATTTGAATGGGCCAACAAGCCTTGGCGATGGGAATTCTGAAGGAAAAACGCAGTTGTTACCGCAGGAAAAAAGCAAAAGTTTATTTTCGCTGCTGCTGAAAATTTTATTTTTATTAGGCTTGGGGGGTGTATTTGCTTATTTTTTCATCCCTCCGGTGGGTCGCGCGATCGATACTGCCGGGGAGTCGATTTTCGGGAAACGCGGTTTAATTAATGCTGGAAGGACGCCGGAGAAAACAGTTGAATCTGTAGCTTCTCCGGTGCAATCTTTAGAAACAGGCTCGTTTATAGAGATTAAAAATTCTGCGGCTGGGGAAGTGGAAAAAGAGGGCGATCGCTTGGATTTGCGAGGCACAATCGGTGAGTTGACTGTCAAAGGAACAGTACCAGCCGGCAGTGTTTTGCAGGTGACAAACAAACAGCTTACGCCTCAAGGCAATTGGCTGGAATTGAAAGTTTGTTCGATTCCTGAAATAGTGCGATCGAACTCTCCCAAACCCGAGTCAAATAAAGATTTTTCTACAGTTTCAAAACCGACACTGAATCCATCTCCCGCTGTGGCAAATCCGTCGCCTTCCCCGCCAGTTAAGCCAACAGTTGAAGTAGAAAGCGCCAAGCTGCAACCGGGGGAAATCGGATGGATTCAAGAACAAGATGCCATTTCTAAAGTAGTCTCTAACCTATCCTTAAACCCAACTCAAAAGGGGAAATGTGTTGATTCTGACTCAAATCCAAATGCTAATTAAACTGTTAATGCTTGAGTATATTTATCTAAATTGATAGAGTTTAGTAGAAAGAAAAATGCAGATTGCTAAACAAAACTAAGATTAATATCATGTCCGGTCGAGCGATCGCGATTTTTGTAGGGGCCGGTGAGCCAGCAGTACCTGGCAATAATTAACAATCCCAAAAACCCGCCCCGACCGGGATATTATGGTTAATCGATCGGACATGATATAACTGATACCATCGGTGGTCAAGTAGCTGGCATAATTTTAGATTTGAGATGGGAAATTATTAAATTACCAATCTCAAATCTAACAAGGTTTCAAAATTGCTAACCTAATTTGTTAGATACTTCTGCCAGTTTAGTCACCATTTGGGATACGGCTTTGTCAACTGCCGCGCTCAAAAGTGAGTCTTCATTGCTGCTGCCAGAATTGCTGCTGATACCTCTGACAGAAATATTAGAATCGCTTTGATCTGCTTCTCCTACCGCTTTGGCTGTGGCAAGAATATCTCCCGAAGCTGTACCGATTAACCGCACATCTATTTGAACGGTAGCTTTGGTTTTTTGTGAACCCGCACCGATTCCCATGAAACTGCCACCGCCGGATTGTTTGTCGATATTAAACTTGGTAATGGTGCCGATGAGTACGGCGTCAACTCCTAATTGTTTGCCAATTTCGGCTGCTGTCCCGGCATCCATCGCGCCGCTGCGATTTTGCTGTTTGAGCACTTGTTCGAGTTTGCTACGATCGACTACTGTATAAGTGCCGTTGTTGACGAGTTCGTTGATCAAGAGTTCGCTGATACCTTTGGCGGCGCCGACTCCCCTGTAGGAAGTGTAATAGCTGTTGGTGGGGCCGTAGTCGAAGTCCATGACTACGAGGCGCTTTTTGGCAGTTGCTTGGGCGAGTTGGGTTGCGGGTTCGGTGGTGGCTGGTGTGGCGATCGCATTTACTGAAACGCCTGCTAGCATTAGGGTAGCGAGGGAAATGCTGGTTAAGCGAGATATGGTGGTTGTTTTCATAAAGCTTACCTCACAGTTGTTTTGTGCCAACTCTAGGATACTTTACGGAACAGCCCGATTTGACATACCCCTGCCTAAAGGCGAGGGGATTCTTGATTCGCAGGGATTCCAATGAATTTACTTGCAGGCAAGCATCTTGACCGTATGCCCTACGGCTGCAAGTCCTCTAATTAGAACTACTTGAGTGGCTGCAACATCTCTGTCCGTTGTATAGCCACAGTTCGAGCATGAATGAGTACGCTCATCAAGCTGTTTTTTTCCTGTTTCTGCTAGACAATTGGGGCAAACTTGACTCGTTTTATGAGCGCTTACCTTTTGAAAGTACACGCCATATTTCAAACAAGTTTGCTCGCTTGATTGTGAAGAACTGACCCCAGCTTGCGTCTAAGCAGTGTTTCCCTAGCATCGCCCAAGAGTGCCCAATCAGATTCAGATCCTCAACGAAAATCATTCCCACGTTTTGGCAGATTTGATGAGATAATTTACGATGCCAATCTTTCCGACTGTTAGCAACGTATTCATGCAGTTTGGCGACTTTCTTTTGAGCTTTACGCCAATTGTTAGAACCTAGTTTTTTATGACAGACACGTTGTTGCAGCAATTTAAGCTTGCGTTCTGCGTCTTTAAAAAATCTTTGGCGCTTGACTAAAAGACCGTTAGAAGTTGCTAGAAAATTAGTTAGTCCCACATCAATTCCGATACCTTCACCGTGGGGCATTAGAGTGGGTACTGAAACGTCCCATTGTAGGGTTAACATCACGTACCAACCGCTAACCCTACGGACTATCCTTGCTTAATCGTTGCACCATCAGGGATAGGACGTGATTGATGAAACTTAACTAAACCAATTTTAGGGAGCTTCACCGCTTGATTTTGGACAGGGTTAACCCCCAATTGCGGGAATACAAACGATCGCATTGTTCCTGCTTTCTTAAAGCGGGGGAAACCGTGTTTTTGTTCCCACATACTCACAAACGCTTTTTCAAGCCTTTTGAGTGTTTGCTGTAGGACGTGTACTTGGACGGCAGCCAAAGTGGGTATGTTTGCCCTAGCCGTAGTTAAACTTTTGCACTGGCTTGCATAAGTTGGTCGTTTTGTTTCGGCCCGAATGATGAACTCAGATCGGATAGAGCAAGCGTTAATTCGACAACTACGAGAGTCAAACCAATGTTTACGCTCTGCCAATGCGTAGTTGTATACGCGACGGCATTGTTCTAGCCAATCTTCAAAGATTGCTATTTGTCCTGCCGTTGGTTTGAGTTTGAATTCGTAGACTAAATGAAACATTTGCTCTATCCTCCTACCTGATTATATCAAAACCATGAGCGAACGTAGGAACGCTTTTTCAAGAAGTCTAATTAAAGCCGTCCTAAAAGGACTGGGCTTGCACCCAAATTTTCGGTCAGGGTTGGGGGTGAGGAGGTTGGAATTGGCGGGTTTTAGTGTTTTTTGACTTTCAACAGGCTTAATTTTTGTTAATGAACCGCAGAGGACGCAGAGGACACAGACTAAAGGTGGCAACAACCGCACAGCCATCCAAAATTCCTCTTACACCCCAGATTCCATAAAACCCATCAACCAATTAGCCATCGTCGCCCTGCGAGTCTGTCTGGGCCCGAATTCCCCAATTTTATAGCCTTTAAAGCCCAATTTTTCCTTCAGCAACTGCTTGTTTTCTGGAGGAGTCGATCGAGTCAATTTCACTGTCGCCGGCCTAGAATCGATAAAATCGGGCGGTTCCGGGTACTCTTGGCGCCACTCGGGTGCAACACCTGCACTGTTCCACTTGCCAGTCTCGGCATCCCAGCGGTAGCCCAGATACTGCCAAACTAGCTGATTAACAGCAGCATCGTCGATTTCTTCGTTGAGAATAGCCCAAATAGTTTCGTTATTCAGCGGTGGTAATTCAGACATGAGCGCGATCGAATCGGAAATAAAAAAAGTTTAACTCACATTAGATAACATTATCAGGAACGGGCAAGATGCCCGTTCCACAAAAAATCATAGGAATTTGTTTGTGGGGTGGATACGCGAGCCCGCCCAAAATGCCACCCCCAAAAAAATTAATTATTCAAAATTCCGTCTTTCTCGGCCATCGACAGCATTAAGTCAATCACCCGGCTAGAATAACCCCACTCGTTGTCGTACCAGGAAACAACTTTGAAAAACTTAGAATTCAGTTCAATTCCCGCACCTGCATCGAAAATGCTCGATCGCGCGTCGCCCTTAAAATCTGTCGAAACCACTGCATCCTCAGTATATCCAAGAATGCCTTTGAGTTCAGCCTCCGAAGCTTTTTTCATTGCCTCGCAAATTTCTTTATAGCTAGTTTCCTTCGCCGTTTTGAAAGTAAGGTCAACTACAGACACGTCGGGAGTTGGCACGCGCAAAGCCATTCCCGTCAATTTTCCTTTCAATTCTGGCAACACCAAAGTAACAGCTTTCGCTGCACCGGTCGAAGATGGAATAATATTTTGAGCCGCACCGCGTCCTCCCCGCCAATCTTTTTGGCTGGGGCCGTCTACAGTTGGTTGAGTAGCTGTCATTGCGTGAACTGTAGTCATTAAACCTTCTTCCAATCCGAAGTTATCGTTGATAACTTTGGCAATTGGTGCTAAACAATTCGTCGTACAGCTAGCATTAGAAACAACCGTATCTTTTGCCGGGTCAAATTTGTGGTGGTTGACGCCTACTAGAAAAGTTGGAACTTTTTCCGGGTCTTTTGTCGGTGCTGAAAGTATTACTCGTTTTGCTCCCGCCGTCAAGTGTTTTGATGCGCCTTCAAAATCTGTAAACAATCCGGTAGATTCTACAACATAATCTGCGCCGGATTTACCCCAGGGCAATTCGGCAGGATTTCTAATCGCTGTACAGGGGATAAAATTTCCGTCAACGACAATCCCGTCTGGTTTGCTTTCAACTTCGCCGTCGTAAATGCCGTGGGTGGAGTCGTATTTGAAAAGATAAGCCAGGTTTTCTGGCGAAACTAAGTCGTTAATGCCGACAAATTGGATGTTGGGGTTTTTGATGCCGGCACGCATGACTAGCCGTCCGATGCGACCAAATCCGTTGATGCCAACTTTTAATGCAGCCATGTTTAAACTCCTATTGAAAATATCGTTAGTCGATCGGGCGTTAGCGAAGCCCTTGCAGAGGATCGCCTGTTGTGGCTTAGAATTTACCACGCTAACGGATTTTGGCAACTGATTCTTTTCTATCTCTTAAGAATTCTGAATTCTGCCCCGGCTGGGAAGGGCAATTCATCCTGAAATAACCGCTGACTAATGGCTAATGGCTGATTTATGTCAAATTGTAAAAGTGCTATAATAGACAGAAAATATTTTCCAAATCGCCTTTTTAAAATCAGGCTAAAGTAATAACAAAAAACTTAGGGAAAATCTAAAACGGATGAGCATTCTCACCCGTGGTGGCTATCGGAACCCTAAGCCTAGGATTAAAGTGCCAGATACGCGCAAGAACACGGCAATGCCGTGTCCCTAAACATATGGCGTACAATCTTTGTGTAGCTCTACTTTTCCGAATTGGTATAATCACCAATCACTAATGACTACCCCACGCACCTAGTAATTAGCAATTCCACCGCATCGGAAATAAAACACGACCCACCAAATTTATTGAGCACTGGTCTAATGTTTTCTGCAACTGCTGAAACTTGAGCTGGTGAACAAAAAGCAAGCACATAAATGTTATCCAGCGCCGTCATTGATGAATCACGGGAAACGTGATCCCTAGTGCTTTTTCCAGCGACATCACGAATCACCGAATAGCCGGGTACGCCAGCTTTATCTAAACCGTCTAAAATCTTGCCGAGTTCTACTGAGTGGGCTATGATTTCTACTCTTTTGACTGACTCCATCATCTCACCTCCAAAACATATTGATTCCGTATAGATACAGGGGAATGCCTACAATGATATTAAATGGAAATGTCACTGCTAAGGCCGTTGAAATGTAAAGACTTGGATTAGCTTCGGGCACAGTTAGGCGCATGGCTGCTGGTACTGCTATATAAGAAGCACTCGCGCACAATACGGCAAACAGCAAAGTATCTCCCTGCGGCATTCCGATTAATTTGGCTATTACCAAAGCAATTACTGCGTTGACTATGGGAATTAGGATTGCAAAGCCGATCAGAAAAATTCCTGCTTCTTGCAAATCTTTAATTCTGCTAGCAGCAACCAGCCCCATGTCTAGCAAGAAAAAAGTCAGAACTCCGTAAAACAAGTCTTGAGTAAACGGACTCATAACTTCCCAACCATGTTCTCCTGTCAGTACGCCCATAATTAGGCTGCCAATCAGCAGAAAAACTGAACTGTTTAGGAATGCTTCTTGCAACACTTCGGGCCAAACTATTTCGCGTTTTCCTTCTTCCCCACCAAATACACTGACTAGAATCAGACCGACTATAATTGCTGGGGATTCCATTAATGCTAGCGCGGCTACCATGTAACCGTCAAAGTCGATCCCCTGTGCTGTGAGGAAGGAGGTTGCGGTGATAAATGTGACGGCGCTGATGGAACCGTAGGTGGCTGCGATCGCGGCAGCATTGTAGGAGTCGAGTTTGATTCTCAGTATGAAAAAAGTATAAACTGGTACTAGCATTGACATCAGCATCGCTGCCAAAATTGTCAGGGCGATTTGCTGGTCAATTCCGCTTTTGGACAGTTCGACGCCACCTTTAAATCCGATCGCAAACAGCAGGTACAGCGAAAACAGTTTAGGGATGGGCGCTGGAATTTCTAAATCAGATTTGAGAAAAATGGCCAGCATTCCCATGAAAAAAGCTAATATTGGGGGATTTAAGATATTTGACGATACTAAACTCAAATCCACGATCGGTCACTCCCATTTGTTGCGTTTTTAATATTACTTCCCCAGTAATTGTTGCACGAGAATGGATCAATAGACCGATCGAACTTTTGACTCAGAAGCTCGATCGGGCTAAATACCCCCAAATACGGCAAAGGCGCACAGTACGCACCCTACAACGAAGGTGTGCACTGTGCACCCGCAGGCTAAGTTATTGTTGTTTAACTAAGCAACTGACAAATAAGACTCTAGGGCTTCGGAACCACCGATCAACTTGCCGTCGATAAATACTTGCGGCACTGTTGTAGCCCCAGTCACAGCCCGGAGCGATCGGGTTGTGATATCCCGGCCCAAGACGATTTCTTCATAATCCAAGCCCTTTTGACTCAGCATTCCCTTAGCCTTAGCGCAGAAGGGACAGCCCATTTTTGTAAACAGCGACACTAGCTTCGGCTTGGTTGCTGCGGAGTTGATGTAGTTGAGCATCGTCTCGGCATCGGACACTTTGAAAGGGTCGCCCGGTTCCTCTGGCTCAATAAACATTTTTTCAACCACGCCATCTTTTACCAGCATCGAATAACGCCAAGACCGCTTCCCAAAGCCTAAATCTGTTTTGTCTACCAGCATTCCCATGCCTTGAGTAAATTCGCCGTTACCATCGGGAATTAACGTCACATTGTCTGATTCTTGGTCTTTTGCCCACTCATTCATCACAAAGGTGTCGTTGACGGAAATACAAACGATTTCATCTACGCCGTTTTCTTTGAAAACTTTCGCCAATTCGTTGTAACCGGGGAGGTGCGTTGACGAACAAGTGGGAGTAAAAGCTCCTGGCAGCGAGAACACTACTACGGTTTTGCCTGCAAATATATCATCGGTGGTGACATCGACCCACTCGTTGTCTTTGCGAGTGCGAAAGGTGACTTTGGGTACTCTTTGACCTTCTTGGTTCGTCAGCATGATTTTAAATTTTTGGGTACTTGGGTTCAATTCCTTTGCTTATTATAGCGTACTCATAACGAGTATGAGTTGTCAAGGGGAGGCGAGTTTTTTTCTCCGACTTGGGCGCGCGCGCGAGCGAGCTCAGTTCCTTGTCTTTGCGACGGTTTGAATCATAGTCCGAATCAATCTCGCGGCACGCGCGAACTCAGTTCATTGTCTTGGCGACAGCTAGCAGATTTAAAACTTGCTGTTTAAGTAGGTCGGCAATTCTGTCTCCATTCCTTTGCTGCTGCTAACGGGTGAGGATTTTTTACACATTCTGTCAACATATCGATATCAATTCCCGGTAGCAATTCGCTTTGTGTGATTAATTCATAACCGCAGTTGGACACGAATTCAACCGGAATTTCTTCTCGCAAATGGTAGATAGAAAATCGGTCATTTCGCCAGAACCAAACCTCTCGCACATTCAATCTTCTATACAGTTCTAGTTTATTGATGCTGCCACTGGTAACAATCACTTCAATTACCAAATCGGGAAATTCTTTATCTGTGCCAATACAGTAAGCTTCATCCGGTTCCGTACCGCCACGTTTTTCCTCTTGTCGCAGAGTTGTAGACCCAAAAGGGAAATATTCGATGTCAGCTTCTACAAAATAAATAAGCAGCAGATCTCCAATGCGAGTTTTTCTACTTTCATGGCGGCGAGAAGGCGACATAATTTCCAAAACTCCATCTAAATAAGTAACTCGATATCCTGCCGCATCTCCAATCCGATTCAGCAGTGTCTCGTATTGTTCCCAGTTGGCGCTATCGGTAAGGTAGCGATCTTCAGGATCTTGGCGTTGGAGTGCTTGTTCTTTAAGTAATGTATCTAGCTCGCTCGTCAGCATCGGTATTACCTCCTTACAAGTTGTTCTAATCTTAGCAGACGGCGGTTGAAACCGCGTCTACACAAACGATGTCTGCCTCCGCAGACTGAAGAGAACAAGCCAAGTTTAATCGCCTTTTATTCAACCTGCGGAGGCACGTGCAAGTTTATATAGGCGCGGTTTGAACCGTAAGTCATATCTTATTTCCAATCCCATCTCCGCCCCAAATATTCCTCTAATTCCTGATTGTAAGGTCGGAAATAATCGCTCAACCTGTCGCGAACCGATTCATTTACCCGCTGATAAGAACCAGGATTAGCATTTTGGTATTCAGACAATTGATATTCCGGCAAATCTAAAAATGCTAAAACTTGCTGGACTATAGCCGCCGCACCTGCATAAAAATCTTCACTTTTCAAAATTAACAACTGTTCTCTAGGAAAGAAAGCCAGCCAGTTTTTAATAAATTCTATGTACCTACCGCGAGCTAAATAATTCCCCGGTTCCTCGCCGATGATGTATTCTGGATTTTGATTCAACCGTTCAATTTCATCGCTAATTACTCGATCGAGCGATCGCGCTTCCCAGTTTAAGTCAGTCAAGCGGTAAAATTGAGAAATCGCCCGATCGACCGGATTTCGTAACAGTACAATCAGTTTAGCCTCTGGAAACAGGCTGTAAAGACGTTCCGGTGCTTCCCGATAGTCAAAATAGCTGGGGCTTGCTTCACCAGTTACAAATTGCTCTCCCCGAGGCATGGGCGGAAAATGAGCCAAATACCAATCAATCCCTCTGTCAAAGTGCCACGAGAAAAAATCCATCTCCTTTTTAATCGGAGTCAAAATTTGCGGGTGTTGAGCTAAATAAGTATACAGAGAAGTCGTGCCGCACCGCTGAGAACCAATAATTATAAAGTTAGGAACTTTGACTGGTTTTAAGTTCCAATTTTGTGGAACAGGCATCTTGCCTGTCTCTGCTTGTGGCACAGGCATCTTGCCTGTCTCTGCTTGTGGAACAGGCATCTTGCCTGTTCTCTTACTGATAAGAAATGCCAAACTTTGTTTAAAACTGACAGTTCGATAAAAATCAATCGCCTCGGGAATTTTACCTTGCCTGGTCAAAGCTTCCCCCAAATTCAGATAAGGCCAAAAAGCCTCCGGTTTAGCTGCAACAACTTCGCGGCAAAAGTTCTCAACTTCATCTAACTTATTCTGCTTAAGAAAAACTTCCCACAAATTGTAATAAAACCACCAAGGAATATCGGGATTTATTTGTATTGCTTGGAAAAATGCCACCGCCGCTTCTTCCCAATATTTTTGGTGGCTCAGAACAGCACCTAAATTGTAATAAGACCAGCAATCATCTGGTTTTTGGGCGACAGTTGCGCGAGATGAGGCTAATGCGCGATCCTCTTCGAGGGCAACGCTTACGCACTTTTCTTGCTGCTGCAACAACTCCTCTACTTCCGTTGATAAATTACCACCACTCGGCATGGATGTCAAGAGAGTTTGGTAAAAAATAATTGCGTTTTTTGGGCGATCGTACTTTGCTAAATTCTTTCCTAACTGCAAATAAAACTCCCAATTTTCCGGTGTAATTTGCAATGGAGATTTTTCTAACACTAAGTTTAAATCAGACTCTGTTTGTCCGAGAGCGTCTCCCAACTTCTCGTAAATTCCAGGCAAATCTCCATCAATTTCAATAGCTTTTAAATACGTCGCGATAGCTTCATCCCACAGTTTTAGTTTAGTTAAAGCATCGCCTAAATTGCAAAAAGACCAAGCAAAATCAGAGTTGAGAGCAATCTCGCAGCGGTAAGCAGCAGCAGCTTCTTCCCATTGCCGAAGTTTCAGCAAAGCATCGCCCAAATTGTGATAAGACCACGAAAAATTAGGATTTAACTCAACAGCTTTTTTGTAAGCAGCGACAGCTTCCTCCCATTTTTCAAGTTTCAGCCAAACATCGCCCAAACTGTGATAAGACCAAGAAAAGTCTGGATTTAGTTCAATAGCTTTTTTGTAAGCAGCAACAGCCTCATCAAAACGACCGCATTCTTGCAGGGAATTTCCCAAATCGTGGTAGTCATTATCCATGCAAAACTCCTGCCATAGCCAGTAATTTTTCCAGCGATTTCAAATCCAACTGCATATCTTTATGTAAAGGTTTGGTCGGAGTTCCATCATCAACCAAATCACCAATTAAATAGTAATGTTCCAAACCGCACAAATTGCTAATCATCCAATAACAATGCGGGACGTAAAGGGGAGAAAAAATCTCAATCACCTTAGTTCCCGGGCTGCAAAAAACTAGATTTGTCAACCCCCCTCCGTGGGGGGCGACAACTACTTTAGCAGCAGCCAAACACGATGCTTGTTCCGCTATCGACATCGTTTCCAGCTTGACACTGCGGAACCCCAATTTTTCTAAGTATTTAATTACCTCTTCATCGTTGACGATTTGCCGATATGATGCTTGTTGGCGAGTGATATAAATTCGCTCTGAATAGTCTGTATTTAGGGGCTGTTGTTCCTTTAAAAATGTCTGTTTGAGATATTCACACTTCCATTTAGAAACCGCCCCAGAGCCGTCATAAGATATTGACGGCACTATTAATTTAGCGGCGGTAATGTGTAAATTACAGCGACTTTCTAAAAGTTTATCTTGAGGAATTCCTAAACTATTTAAAGTTTCTGCTTGATAGGAAGAATCACTGGCATTGACAACAAACTTATCTATAGTTTCTATCAATCCGCTCCGCTGCAAAAGGTCAAATCGCGTAATCACATCAAACATCCAATGAAAATAAGCAGCTCCACCCCAGCGAGCAGATAAAAAAGCCACATTTCCATCGACGTGTTCAGCGGGAGGCAATTTGTCGGAAGTGATTACCAATTCAGCACAACCCATTGAAATGTCAGCAACAAGCTTATTGTCTGAAGTAATGACGGCGGTAGTCACAACATCTGCCCAAGCTCGTCCGTTTGGCAATACGGCAACAAAAGCTTTTCTGGAATGACTTTGATGTTCCCAAAATCTGCGGCTGCTGTCGATTGTTTTGGACTCAGATAAATTGATTTGACTCGCAGGATGGATGTCAATGCAGGTGAGGTTAGGATTTGATTCTGGTGCAACGGTCAAATCTTCTGTAAACCCACAGTATTTTTTGAGAATACTTAAGGGTAAATTTTGATTACTGCATTTTGCCCGATCGCTCTCATCGCCTTCTCCTTGTTGTTCCAGAGCATAACCTATATTATCGTAAGCTTCAAACAAATCGGGTTTAATTTGCAGGGCTTGAACTAAATTAGTGATTGCAGGTTCCCACTGCTGTTTTGCTATGAAACTCAAACCCAATCCTTCGTAACACCAGCAGGATTTTGGATCGAGATTGATGCCTTTTTCGTAAATGGCGATCGCCCTTTCCAATTCTCCTTGCTTCCGCAGTGCATCACCCAACTTTTTGTACAGCCAGCTATGATCAGATTCTAGCTCAATAGCACGACCAAAAGCCCCTGCTGCTTCGGGCCAATTTTCTTGTAATTCCAGAAGTTCCCCCAAACTATTGTACAGCCAACAATCATTGGGGTTTAATTCAATAGCTTTGCGGTAAGCCCCCGTCGCCTCCTCCCAATTTTCCAGTGCAACTACAGCCCTACCTAATCTCTCGTAAGACCAACAAAAATCGGGATTGAGTTCAACTAACTTGCGGTAAGCAACAGCAGCTTCCTCGCAATCAGAAAGCTCCATCAGCACATCGCCTAAATTGTTGTAAGTCCAACAAAAATCGGGATTTAACTCAATAGCTTTGCGGTAAGCAGCAGCGGCTTCGCCGTGTTCCTCAATCGCCTGCCAAGTTTCCCCCAAAAAGTGGTAAGACCAACTAAAATTAGGGTTTAGTGCGATCGCCCGTTGGTAAGCGGCCCGAGCTTCGTCAAATAGTTCTTTCTCTTGCAGAGTTTTACCCAACTTGTGGTAAGTTAAGTAGTTGCCAGACTTAATTTTAATAGCTGTTTGATAGCGAGCGCTCGCCTCATCCAAATAACCCGCATTTGCCGCAATATCCCCCAGCTTTTCCCAACCCAGAGACAACAGAGTTTGCTCTTCACCCAAACTTTGATTGCCGATTTTTTTGACGATGAGTTGATAGCCTTTGTGTACCACTTCTAACTGACTTCCAAACATCTCCAAAAAAACATCTATGCCAATTTTAGTATCTTGCTCCGGGCTGTCGGGAAACGTAAACTCGTAATCGTCAAAAATCATCAAGCCCCCAACTTTCACCAACCTCCAAGATAAAATCGCATCTTGCAGAGCACTGGTAGGTTTGTGACAGCCGTCAATGTAAGCAACATCGTAATATTCCGAAGTCAAATTCACTAACAAATCTTGAGAGTAACCTTCTAATTCAATTACCCGATCCGCTGCTCCCGTTTTAACAATATTGCCCTTAAAATGTTGTTGAAAATACAAATCAATACAAGTAATCTTTGCCGTCGGATGAGTTAAAATATTATCCAGCAGCCAGCAAGCCGACATTCCCTGAAAACTGCCGATTTCCACAACTTGAAAATCCGCTATTCCGGTAAATTCCTGCAAATGCCGTTGCCAAATAGGAATATTGTGGGTAAACCAATCTTGGGTAAATTGATAATCTTTCGCCGCACACTCAGCCCAACCCCTCAATTCCGCCGCTTTTTGGTGGCAAATAATTGCTTCTTCTAATTCCCCTAATTGGGGTAAAATATTTCCTAAATCGTTGTAAGGCTTAGAATTAGTCGGCTCGATTTCTATTTGGTGGCGGTAAGCGGCAATTTGTGCGTATAACTCCTGTTGTTTTGCCCGCACATCATTCAGTTGGGCGACCACTTCCGCAGCATTGGGTTCAATTTGCAGTGCCATGCTATAAAATACGATCGCACCTTCCAACTGCTTCTGTTTCGCTAAACTATTGCCTAAATTTATATAAAACTCTGCTCCATCTAACTCAATTTCCAGCAAGCTGTGGTAAATTTTCCCACTTGCAAGTACCTCTACACCTTGACAATAAGTTTCAATTGTGATGTCTAAACCCGATTCGCTGCGCTTCCGCAAAACATATCCCAACCGCTGATTGATTCCCGTCAAATTCGGCTCAATCTGAACCGCGTGCAGGTAAGCAGCCACAGCTTGATCCCAGGATTTTTCGCAGGTTAAGGCAACTCCCAAATTGACATAAAACCACGGAATATTGGGATTTATTGCAATAGCTTTGCGGTAGCAACTAATAGCTTCGGGCCACAGTTGTTTTTGAGCCAAAGCGTCCCCTAAGCAATTGTATGCCCAGTAGGAATTATCATTAATTTCCAGAGTCTGACGGTAACATTTAATGGCTGCATCAAAGTCCTGTTTTTGCGCGAAAACATTACCTAAACCCACGTAAGCACGAGCGTAGTTGGGATTGAGTTCGAGGCTTTTGTTGTAACAGGCGATCGCCCGATCTAATTCTCCTCGCTCCGCCCAAGTTTTACCCAAACTGTGGTAAGATTCAAACGAATTTGGATTGATGGCAATCGCTTGTCGGTAATTGGCGATCGCCTCATCCCACCGCTTCTGGCCAATCAGCATTTCCCCCAAATTGTGATAAGCTGTTGCTAGCTTCGGGTTTAACTTAGTTGCGCGCGAATAACACTCCATAGCGCGATCGAACTTTCCCAATTCAACCAAACTATTTCCCAGAGTGACGTGTTCCTCAGCAGTTGCCCAATTCGGCTCGATATTAAAAGCTTGATACCAACAGTCTGCCGCCTCTTCTCGCTTCTCTAACTGCGTCCAAATTCTCGCCAACTGCCGATAAACAGCAGCAAAATTCGGCGCTAGCGAAATTGCTTTTTCACAATTGGCGATCGCCTTTTCCCACTGTTTCTCCTGAGAATACAAAATGCCGAGATTAGCATAAACTTCCGGCAAATTTGGATTGCGATCGATTGCCGCTTCATACCACTGCTTAGCTTGCTCGATTTCACCTCGAACCTGCATCACCTTTCCCAGCGTCTGACAAGCTGCCGCCAAATTTGGTTCAATTTTCAACGCTGACTCGCAAGCAGAAACTGCCTCATTCAACTTTCCTTCGGCTAAATAAACTTCTGCTTGCCGACTCAAATCAACCGCTGCCTTTTCCATCTTCTCAATCGAGGGCATAATTAAACTTGCTCCAGACACCAACTAACTCAAACCCACCACCTCAACCATCCTTTTCAGCGAACTCAAGTTCACTAAAATATCCTCAGTCAGCGAATTCTGATACATCAACTGTCTAATAGGATAGCATTCAAAAGCCTCCCCCGTTAAAAAG
Source organism: Microcoleus sp. D3_18_C4 (assembly GCF_036702355.1). Classification (NCBI taxonomy): domain Bacteria; kingdom Bacillati; phylum Cyanobacteriota; class Cyanophyceae; order Oscillatoriales; family Microcoleaceae; genus Microcoleus; species Microcoleus sp. D3_18_C4. The sequence goes on along the minus strand of NZ_JAUBTF010000003.1, from coordinate 164,310 downwards.
TAATGTTCCAACTGCAAATATTGACTGATTCCCCAGTAATAATGGCTGATATAGTGAGGCGACACCAACTCAATTACTTTAGTTCCCGGGCGACAAAAAATCGTATTTGTCAAGCCGCTGCCGTGGGCGGCAACTATTACCTCAGCGTGGTAAAAATGAGCAATTTGCTCTGCCAAAGACATCGACTCAGGTAAAATAGAAACAAAGCCAAAGTTCTCCAAAACCTCAACCACATCTTTCTCGTTCAAAACTCGTCGGTATCTTGCTTTGCTGCGGCTGATGTAAATGCGTTTTGGATAGCTGGAACTAGGTATAATTCCCTTGAGAAACTCGCGCCTCAAAAAATCCATCGCCCACCCAGAAGGCCAGCCCAAATATCCCGCAAAAGACGGCACAATTAACTCGGTTGCTTGAATGTGAGGCAAGCGATCGCTCTCCAAGACTTTTTCTTCGGGAATGCCCAGAATTCTCAAACTTTCCCGCTGAAATTGGTGCTGACAACTATTCACCAAAAACCAATCAATCTCCGCCAAATTCCTACCGCTATGCCGCAGCAATTCTATCCTCGGCAAAACATCAACCATCCAGTGAAAATAGACATTTCCCGACAAACCAGAAAGCACCGCCACGCTGCCGTCAATTTGCTTTACACCTGGAAAGGATTCTAACTGAAAAACGCTGTGTTTTCTAACATCATGCTTTTCGCATCCCGGCAAAAACCCCGGATAATCTCTCGACACATCAGCCAATAAATAATTGTCAGGAGTAATTACAGCGATCGCCTTACAAATCAGCCAATAATTTTCCTGTGGAACAATCCAAACTCGCCCGTTAGGAATTGCTGCCACAAAAGTCTTGGGCGCCTCCACAGGTATCGGTTGCGAGTTGGACAAACGGCAAACTCCCCAACCCAAATGCACCGGATCGAACCACTTAGAAAGTCGCTGCAAACACAGCCCGCAAGTTAACCCGGCACAATCGGAATTAGCCAATTTGGAATTAGCGATCGCAAATTGGGAATTCGGAATATTTTCTGCACTTGCTTCTGGTGCCGATTTCCAAAATATTTCCACATAATTATCAGCATCCAACTTAGCATTAACTAGCCAATCCCAACTCGATAAATAAATACCGTAAGGAGGTTTTATAGAAGTGTTATCTGGCAAGATAAAACTCTTTTTTTGCCATTCTTTCTGCTCCCCATACCCGTGCAATTGCAGCTCTAAAACTTTTTGATAATAATCAATCGCCCGTTCCCAGCGCCCCTGTTTTTCCAGCAGTTTTGCCAACTCAAAATAAACCTGCGGTAAAGCAGGTTGAATCGTCAAAGCCATGCGGTAAACTGCAATTGCTGCGCCCAAGCGCTGTTGCTGGGCTAAGGAATTTCCCACCCGCCAGTAAAGCTCTGCATTTTTGGGCTGAATTTGCAAAGCTTTTTGATAATAAGTGGTGGCAGATTCGTGCCCGCCGTACTCTGTTAAAGCATTTCCCAAATGCAAGTAAATTTCGGCTAAATTATCGCAAATTTTAGCAATTGGTAATTGGGCATTGGGCATTGGGCATTGGGCATTGGGAATAGTTTCTTTTTCTTCCTTCTTCTCTCTTCCTTCTTCCTTCTTCCTTCCCATCAATGCTGTGAGAAATCGATCGCACGCAGCGATCGCCCTTGAGAATTCATCATCTTCTACCGCCGCAACTCTGCGCCTGTCTCCTAAGCGGCAGTAAGCTTCAACAAAATCAGGCTTCAGAGCTATTGCCCGCTCAAAATAAGGCATGGCTTCAGCAATTTTGCCCAAAACCATCAAAGAAAACCCGGCGTCTGTATAGCCCGAAATATAGTCAGAATTGATCTCGATCGCCCGATCGAAACAAGCAAGCGCCGCCGAATGTTCCCCCTGTAATTGCCACGCTTTCCCCAGATTATAGTGAGCCAAAACCATGTCCGGCTCCAACTCAATAGCTGTGAGGTAAAATGCGATCGCCCTTTCCGGACTTTTATCCAGCAAGGCTTGACCCAAATTATTGTGCAGCGTCGCCCAATCGGGCTTAATCTCCATCGCCCGCTGGTAAACTTCGATCGCCTCAGCAGCGCGATCGTCCTTGAGCAAAATCACACCCAGATTGCTGTAAGCTTCCACGTAATCCGGCGCCACGGCAATCACCTGTCGGTAGGTATCCATTGCCGCTGCGAGCTGACTATTTTCATCTAAAACCACAGCCAGATTGTATAAAGCATCGAGATAATCCGGTTTTTGGGCGATCGCATTGCGGTAACAGTCGATCGCCCCCAACAAATTACCCTGCTTGTGAAAAACATTTCCCAAGTTATAATGAACTTCAGCCCAATCTGGTTTCAAATCCAGAGCTTGTCGATAGTGAAAAACCGCCTCATCCAGCCACGCATAGTCGCTGTAAAGTTGACCCAAATAAGCATGAGCCAGAAAAAACTGGGGCGAAATCTCCAAAGCTTGCACAAAAGCGTCTCTTGCCGCCGTCGGATCGCCTTGAGCGTCGAGAATTTCGCCTAAAGTCGTGTAAGCCGAGGGCGAAAATGGTTGAAGTTCGATCGCCTTTTTGCAAAACTCGATCGCCTCAGTTAACTTCCCCCGGTTCAAATAAATTTTGGCTTGCCGGATATATTCTTCAGTGCTCATTGCTAGCCAGCAGTTGCGGTTTCTTTACCGCTTCAGTAAAACCTAGAAATTGTAATTTAAAAACTTTGTATTTATATTTTGCCCGATCGGGCGATCGATTAATTTTATCAATAACTGTCGATCGACTTTTTTTTAACTGCCCCTGCTTCATTTCCTGCATTTAAGATTTCAACCTCACTCCGCTGGTGGCAGAGTGAGGTTGAAATCCTTTAAAACTACCGCCTTTGTGAGAACAGCCCCGAATCTTATCCGGTGCTGCCCCACAACAGCCAGTTGTTTTAGAACAACTCGAAGTTGTTCGACGTAATTGTCAGGCCAGGCTGCAACTGAGCAATAGTTAGCACTCCGCTGGCGCCGTTGAAGTACAACGCACCGCTTGTTGGGTCGTAGACCAACTTGTTGGTCGTGGTTGCTCCTGGAGTAGCTGCGTTGAAATTAGAAACGACGACAAACTCGCTTGCCTCGAAGCTGCTACCCAAACCAGCGAACACACCGCCCTGCTTCAAGCGGATCTTATCTTCGCCTGGGGTAAAGTCAGTGATCGTGTCTACGCCATAATCGCCACCGCTGGAGAAGAAGTAGAACGTATCGCTGCCAGCACCGCCCGTCAGCACATCACTTCCTCTGTCGCCAGAGATAAAGTCATTGCCACCGCCACCATTGACAGTATCGTTGTCTTTACCGCCGTAGACAGTGTCGTTGCCGTCGCCGCCATCGACAATATCGTTGCCTCGGCCACCAAAGACTGTATCGCTGCCCGATCCGCCGAGTACGGTGTCGTTGCCGTTGTCGCCAGAAACCAAGTCATTGCCATCACCGCCGTCTACGAGGTCATCCCCTTTACCAGCAAAGATCCGGTCGTCGCCGGTGCCACCAGCGACCACATCGGCGCCACTGCCTGAAAAGATATTATCGTTGCCGCTGCCGCCGCCGATACTGTCATTTCCGCCTCCGGTAATAATCAGGTCGTCGCCACCGCCACCGGAGACGACATCTGCGGCCCCAAAAGTCAGGATAATATCGCTGCCTTCGCTGCCGTTCAACCTGTTGGCGCCAGTGATGCCGATAACCGTTGAGCCACCGCCACCACCACCACCTGGTAGTGAACTTGCTGGTTGTGTTGGATTTGTTACCTGTGTCATTTACACTCCTCCTAAAAGATCAATCATTTTTCTACAATACACTTTTCCCTCCAAAGGGATTCAATAAATGAAACCGGACATCGGTTGAGACCCTAATTTACCCGGCTGCTATAAGCTGTCATGTAATTTAAATTGTCAGCAGCGAGCCTCGGAGCGCGAGTTGAATCCTGTATTCGTTGAGCAGCAAATCTCGGTTGTTTCCTGCTTTTGACTCTCGACTCCACCACTGCCTCCTCTAACACGAAAATATTCCAGTTAAACGTTTGCGAGTTTACCATAATGACCATCGATATGGCTAGTCATTATTAAAACAATACCCGGAAGATACACAGAGACCATTTTTAATGGGAGTATGCTCTCAAGATTGAGAAGTTGCACCGGGCCCTTGGCACTCTCGATCGCCGGAGAGTTCGATCGCCCGCAATGGGGCTGGAACTAAGCTGCGATTTCTTTTAAGTACACTGTAGTTGACCAGACTTTAGATTTTCCCCTAGAGTTCCCCAGAAATCAAAATTTTTTAACTGGCTTTCACAGCAAGCCGACGCACGCTGGAGGTCGTATTTAATCAAAAGTGCATCCCAACACAGTCCTGGAGAGGCTTTTGAGTCTCATCACCTGGATGTTTCCAGCCAAATCAGTCACGCTCAATGTAAGATTTTGGCTAAAAAACCCTGTTTTTCAACCACAATCCATCATTTCAACCATGATCCACATCCATCCGGATCATCAGACAATGCAGCGATCGTCTTTTGGTGAAGTTGGGACGAACGGTGGGTCGGTAGATTTGTGACGGTACTGTCACTAGATTTTAAATTTTAGATTTTAGATTTAGTCCACAGATGAATCGCAGTTATGGGTCGGCACAATTGTAGTTATGGATAATTTACCTGTTCATAATGCTGAAGCCGTCAATTTTTTGATCGTATCTATCGGCTCCCCAGTAAAATTCTTACCTCGATACTCGCCGGATTTATCTCCCATCTAGTTGTAGTGGGCAAAAATCAAAGCGATTTTCCGTCCTGAAGCGTATTCACCTTCAAATGTTCTTGATGAAGCGATTACTAAAGCTATTAATGCTTTTAATGATGAAAATGCTTGGCCATCCTTTCATCACTCTGGTCTTTTTTGATAACCCATTAAACAGTTAATTTTTGTGGTACATCCGATCCGGAGCATCTCATTTTTGTAAAAACACTTCTTCTGGCTCCTTCTTTCTTCCTATTTCCTCCTGCCTCCTGCCTTCTGCCTCCCAACTCCAATTTCTAGCTTGGCTGCAAAAGTGAGATGCTCCCCATTCGAGGGCTAATACCTGTGAGTGAAAATCTTAAGTTTTTAGGAAAAACTTTTTTACTAATTGTTGTTAACTTCGAGCTGATCATTAGCGATTAGCAAATTTCCCGAAATTTGGTTCGGCATTCATTCAGATAAAATCTCTACTATTTATTCAGAGCGGTGTGCTGCAAGTTGCGCTGGTGACGCGTTGGAATTGCTCTGGCTATCGTACCTATAGATGTGAGCGTCACTCTCGAAAATATAATTGATGGAAGTAGCTGCATAGTAGGTCAGCCCTAACAGCGACAATAGATTAAGAACTCTATAAATTGGTTTCTCAGATACTTTGTTCATTTTGACTCCTACTTTTTATGCAAATAACTAATTTGGATACCGTGACGGCACTTTTTTTTAGAAGTTCCCAAACATCTCGTACCTCTAAAAATTTAGCTGGATCGCGTTATACACTCCTGATGCCCGATCGCCAAAAATAAGTCCTACTTGAGATGTGAAACAGTTTTTGTTGCCTATTTCATATTGCGGTCTCTGCCTTGAATTGTCTATCTAACTGCGGTAAGAGTTAGGAATTTTGGGCGCATACGAACTCTACAATTTCCTGTTTAGAGCTACTACGATTTGAAAAAAGGGAGCTGGAAAAGCTTACAGGGCAAAGAGCCTAGCTGTTTTTCCACGCCTCGCCAGGATTTTCCCACCTTCGATTAATGGTACGCAGTGGCCGGAAGTAATGAAAATTCTTAAGTTGACCTGTTGCTTGCAAAAATATGTCTGAAGTTATATTTTTGCAAGCAACAGGCCATGTTAGATTGCATATTAATTTTGAGCTTGGTTGAGGTGGTAAATACTTTTTGGGTAAAAAAATTATGGTCGCTGTCCGATAATTTGAGTCTGACAATTTTGCCTGAACAATTTTGACTGATCCGCACCATTAATTCACGATGTGACAGAAAATTAGGCCTCAGTCGATTGGATACTTCGGCCTGAGACCTTCGGCGAGCGGTGAGTCAATCTCGCTCAGTTGAACGATTTGAGATTTGAGATTTATTCCACAGAGGAATCGGAGAGCTTGAAGAAAAGCCTCAATTTTAGGGCAGCAGCCGACTCCTGTCGGAAACTTGTAGCCGTTTTTGGGCGGGGTCAAAAAGCAGAAGGCAGAATTTGATAGCGGTAAAAAATACTGTTTTAGGATTCAGAATTTTTAGGGGATTCTACCTTCTCGCTGCATTTTTTTTACAATGAAACAAGATAAATTACTCGCTGCCAGGAGCGATGCAGGCCGAATAATTTAGGAAGAGATAAGCGAGTGTGTTGAAGCCAGTTACTTCCACAATTTATAATAACTCTTGCTCGCATTGAGCTGTTTGTACCACAGACTTTTTGCTGGTAATTTGCAAAAGGGATAGGGGCAGAACAACAGGCCAAACCAGAGGGCCGATTATTAAGGCTATCCAAGATATCACGTCTTTTTTAGATGTCGCAGTATCATTCCAAAAACTTTTGAACCAAACAAGAAAAACGATTAAGGCAATCGAAAAGTAGCTAATCATTATCATTTTTTTACCTCCCTGTCTATAGATGGGACAGAAGTATTTATAATTATTGTATCTCAGGCCGTGGCTCGCCGATCGCAACTTTATGCCCTGAGCTGCAAGCTGCAAGTGTCTAAAAGCCAAAGTTTCACAGCTATCCACGTCCAGAGCCTGCGATGTTGAGCTGACTTACTCCTGCTGGGCGACGCGAGGCGCTAAAGGTCTTGCGTTCAGAGCTTTTCGAGGTTTTGTCAAACCTTGAGGCTACCACCCCAATCATAGCTTATGCGATCGAGGTCTTGGGTTTGCTGTGATTTAAATCACGTATACTGGCAGACTTCGGTCACAAATCGAGCCAAGAACGATCACACAGCTTACCCGACTGCAATCACCCTACTTTTTTCTCAAATCCTCGATATTATAATAGTCGAGTTCAACGAGATTTCATGCAAGCTCTGACTTTAAAATCTGATCGCGCGATCGCTGAACTGTTCTATCAAGTCACCAATTCAGGCAATCTGACTCGCACTGAAAGCCACGGATTGCGGGAACTCTGCCAAAGCGCTCTCAGCGAAGACGCCAGAGATGCAGTCAACCGCCTGCTGCACGCCATCCGCCGCGGATGGGTCAGGATTTCCGATTAGTCCCCTCACACAAGAAGTTGAGATGAGTATTTCTACTTTCTCTCCTGTCAAGCTTTCCCAACAATAAGATTGAAGTGAGTAGGTCGCTCCATTAGCCTTCTCAAAAAAAATTTGTACTGCGATCGAAAAGCTCGACCCGGTTTCTTGAAGAAGCCGGGATTTTTGATTTTAAGCAGTCAGTCGATTTTAGATTTTAGATTTTAGATTTTAGATTTTAGATTTTAGATTGACTTCACATATGAATCTGGGAGCTTGAACTAAAGGTTAAAATTTGGGGCGGATGCCCGCTCCTATCGGAAACTTGTATCTGTCTTTGGGCGGGTTATTAAGTATATCCACGGAAAACAGACCACAGCAAGAAACTAGGTAAATGTAGGTAAAAGCGGGTTTATAAACAGGCTAAAAGTTTTACCTTGAATTAAGCAGAGCGATTTCGCTAGCAGTCATTAGTAATCTCTTAATAGATAAATATTAATTTATTTGTCACCGTTTCTTAACCAAAAGTAGAGACGTGGGGGTTGCCAGAAGCAAGGAATCGGGACGGGGTTTATGTTTCAAGTAGCAGGGCGATCGAGGAAATATCAGATCCCCAAGTTCGGCTGACACAAATCACTCATCAATAGCCAATCGATCACATTTACTCCCGTAGTTGAATCACATCAATTTTGGAAAAATCAGTCAATACTGTCAAAAGTGAGTTCAAAAAAAAACACATGATGACAACCCAAACGCTTTTACCTCAATTTACTATTGCAGAGCTAGTCTTTCAGGTATATCACTCCGGTCTGCTGACTCCCACTCACCGACAACAGCTCAAGACAGCCCTGTTAAATGACTGTCTTACCGAAGAAGATCAAACAGCCATCAACCGCTTGCTCCACGCCGTTCGCCGTGGCTGGCTGAAAGTTGTAGATTAAAGTCGGTTCTAAATTTTTTGCCACTACTCTTTAAATGCACTGTCACTTAAAGGCAGAATTAAATCCCCTTAAAAAAATCAGGCATTAGCCTAAATGTAGGGTGCGCCATAGGCACCCTGCGGTTTTAACTTCTATTTTCTCAGCTTATTTAGTCAGAGATTGTGCCGTCAGGCATCATGGCCTCTCTCAGATTCGCTTCATTCAAATTTGTCCCGCGCAAAGAAGCTTGATGCAAGTTTGCTCCCCGGAGATTTGCTCCCTTAAGGGAAACTCCGCTCAAATCGGCTCGATGGAGATTTGCACAGCTCAAGTTAGCTCCGCTCAAATCGGCTCCCTTCAAATCCGCTTTTTCCAGGTTTGCTTCCGTCAAATTTGCCCAACTCAGATTTGCTTGAGTTAGGTTAGCACGGCTGAGGTCAGCTTGTGTTAAGTTCGCATCCGTTAAATTTGCTTTGCTCAGGTTGATTCCGCAAAGCTTTACTTCTGTCAAGTTTGCACCTTGCAAGTTAGCGTTAACTGCATAAACTTGAATCAAAATTGCCCCCTGAAGGTTTGCATCTCTCATATCTGCACCCCTGAGACTAGCCCCCGTTAAATCGGCCCCGCTGAAGACGACACTCCGCAAGATGGCTCCGCTCAAGTTCGCTCCCACCGCCTCGCATTCGCCAAAATTAGCGGACATGAGGTTGGCTTGGGAGAGGTTGGCTTGACTGATATCTGCTTGATACAGATTAGCTCTGTAGAGGGTGAGACCGATCGAATTTGCACCTTTTAAATTAGCGTGACTCAGGTCAATATCGCGCAAATTTGTCCTTGAGATATGGGCACCGCTCAGGTCTACTTTGTGAAAAACCCGTTCTCCGGCTGCATACCGTCTGAGAAGTTCCTCTGCATCCATGTCATTTCCCCCAAAATATTTAATAATACCTTTGATATTTCAATAATATTAGGCATGAGCGACCTTTACGTTTCTTGGTCTCAATACCATCGAAAAATTGAGGATTTGGCTGTAAAAATTGAGGAATCTCAGTGGAAATTCGATCGAATTGTCTGTCTGGCGAGGGGAGGGCTGCGGGTTGGGGATACTCTGTCGCGGATTTTCGACAAACCTTTGGCCATTTTAGCGGCCTCGTCTTATGGTGGGGCCGAGGGAAATGTCCGGGGCGCGATCGAGTTTGCCCGCGATTTGACAATGGTGGGCGATAATTTGGGCAGCCGCATTCTCCTGGTTGACGATTTGGTCGATTCGGGAATTAGTTTAGAGCAAGGTATCGCTTGGCTCAAGAGTCGCTACGGCGAGGATATTCAGGAAATTCGGACTGCTGTACTCTGGTACAAGGCTTGTTCTGTTGCAAAGCCGGATTATTATGTAGATTATTTGGCTGACAATCCTTGGATTCACCAACCTTTTGAAATGTACGAAAAGATGAGTGCGGCTGATTTGGCTGAGAAAGTTGCGAGTTAGTGTATAAAAGGCTAACATCTGGTCAATTTTTTATAGGGTTTTGCCGATATTTTGCACTTTTGGGTATAGTCCGTCCGGGGTTGAAACCCGTGTCTCATAGCTAAAGTCCTCTGAAAGAGGACTGGATATTTATCAAGGTTGGGCAGTCGGTTTCAACCGACTTTAGCTATGAGACGGGGAATTAATTCACTCCTAGGGCTTGTGGGTAAGTGCAAGTCTGCTGATAGAATTAGCGAACCGAAAGAATACGATCGCCCAATTCCATACTATCTGCCAAAACTTCCTGCCGCGCCCACCTATCCGCGGCCAAAATATCGTCTAAACCAGGACTTTCACAGTTATCGGCTTGATGTTTGTCGCAGGCCTTCTCAATCAACTTCGGAATATCCAAAAACTGAATCTTCTCCTGCAAAAATAGCGCTACCGCCTGTTCGTTTGCCGCATTCAGCACCGCAGGCATCGAACCGCCCGCACGTCCCGCCGCATAAGCCAACTGCATACAAGGATACTTTTCGTGGTCGGGTTCTCGGAAAGTTAAATCCCCAGCTTTTACCAAATCCAGCCGTTCCCAATCTGTATGAATTCGCTCCGGCCAAGACAAAGCATAAAGCAGCGGCAATCGCATATCCGGCCATCCCAATTGCGCCAAAACCGAGGTATCTTGCAGCTCAATTAACGAGTGAATTATGCTCTGAGGATGGATGACAATATCAATGTCGTCATAATCCATTCCGAACAAGTAATGAGCCTCAATTACTTCTAATCCTTTATTCATCAAAGTAGCAGAATCAATTGTGATTTTCTGCCCCATCGACCAATTCGGATGTTTCAAAGCATCGGCTACTGTTACTCCTGCTAATTTCTCGATCGGTAAATCTCGAAAAGAACCCCCCGAAGCAGTGAGAATGATTCGCCGTAACCCGCCAACCATAACACCTTGGAGGCACTGAAAAATTGCCGAATGTTCCGAGTCAGCCGGTAATATTTTAACGCCGTATTTTTCGATTAAGGGGTTGACAACGGGGCCCCCTGCGATTAATGTTTCTTTATTGGCTAAGGCAATATCTTTGCCTGCTTTGATAGCCGCAATTGTTGGCAACAAACCGGCGCAGCCAACTATTCCCGTGACGACGGCTTGAGCGTCACCGTATTGGGCAACTTCGACAACGCCTGACTCGCCAGCAAGTAAAATAGGTTGAGGGTCGAGATCTGCGATCGCCTCTTTCAATTCCTGTAATTGATCTTCGTCGCAAATCGCGACAATTTCCGGTCGAAACTGGCGAATTTGCTGGGCCAGCAACGTTACATTTCGTCCGGCGGTTAACCCGACAATCCGAAATTGATCGGGGTATTGAGCTACAATATCCAGAGTTTGAGTGCCGATGGAGCCTGTGGAGCCGAGAAGAGTTATTGCTTTCACAATTTTTTAATGTTTTGTGGATTATTCTAATATTACGATTGCGGGGATGAAAATTAGTGGTTAACTATTGCGTGGAAAGCACATTCGATGGAATCATATTTTGAGTGACCACCTAGTGCCAGATTTCATGCAAAATAGGGAAAATTTTGCTGATGACCGTGAGGACATCAGTGTCTCGATCGCCGAAAATAGAGAGGAAGGTCGATCTCAGCTACCGTCGAGTTTGGTTTGGGCGATCGCCACTGCTGCGGCAATTTTCTTTTTGTGTAGCAGTTTACGGCACGCTTTATTCCAATCAACTGCTTTCGATTTGGGAATTTTTGACCAAGCAATTTACTTGATCAGCCAAAACCAAACGCCTTTTTCTTCTTTAATGGGGATTCATATTTTGGGCGATCACGCAGCGGTAATCTATTATCCGCTAGCTTGGCTGTACAAAATCTACCCGGATGTGCATTGGCTGCTGTTGGTACAAGCAGTTGCATTATCCCTAGGCGCTTGGCCTATGTGGAGTTTAGCGCGTTTGGCAGGCTTGAATCAAGAACAATCCCGTGCGATCGCATTGATTTATTTGCTCTATCCGGTGGTATTTAACATCAATTTATTTGATTTTCACCCGGAAGTAATCGCTTTACCCGCACTTTTAGCAGCAATTTTGGCGGCACGTTTAAATAAAATTGTGTGGTTTTGTACCGCTATTGTGTTAGTTCTCAGTTGCAAAGCGGTTTTGTCCCTAACCGTTGTTGCTATGGGTTTCTGGCTGTTTTTTTGCGAAAAAAAGCAACGGTACGGGGCGATCGCACTTTTGCTTGGTGCAGCTTGGTTTTTGATAGCTTCCCAGAAAATCATCCCCTTCTTTAGCGGCAGCGAAGTCGCTGGAGTCGGGCGCTACAGCTATTTAGGCAAATCCGTACTAGAAATTATCATCAATCTCATATTAAAACCCCAGTTAGTATTAGGAAAATTTTTTTCACTCGATACATTAAAATATTTATTTCTCCTCACCTTACCTGTGATTTGGCTGCTATTGCCATTCTCTGGCAAACTACGCCTACAATATTTAACAGCGCTAATTCCTGCCCTCCCTACCCTGCTGATCAATATCCTCTCTGACTTGTCATTTCAACGCAGCTTAGCCTATCAGTATTCAGTGCCTGTAATTCCATTCTTATTTTTAGCAGTTATCGCGAAGGAAGAAACAAGGAACAGGGAAGAAATAAAAGGCAACAAGGAAGAGGATAAAGTAAATAAGCAACATTTTTTAACATGGGTCAATCTGCCACAATTTAAAAACTTCCGAATTTCTCCACTTTGGCAGGGAATTCAATTGCCGAGAATCATGATAATTTGGTCATTACTAATCTTCCTATGTGTGGGCGAATATAAAGATTTTTATCTGTACATAAATAGACTAGATACCTGGCAAGCTACACGCGAAGCAGTCGCACAAGTTCAACCGCAAAGCAGTATTTTAACAGATAATAGACTTGCCCCTCACTTTACCCACCGCCCCATAGTAAAATTGCTGTCACAAATTTCGCCCCAAACAAATTTAGCTGAATTTCAATACATATTATTAAATCTGCGCCATCCCTGGCCTGATACTGAAAAACTTGGTGCTACTTTAGCAAATAAACTTAAAACTTCTCCCAATTTTAAATTAACTTATCAAAAAAACGAAGTCCTGCTATTTAAACGAAGGGCTGATTAAACCAATAAAATGCTAACTTTCAAATCCCTAAAATCTCATCCAGTATTTTTAATGATTGTCGTGACAACGATAGTCTTATTTGCCGCCAGCAGCGCGCGGCACGCTTTGTTTCAGTCAACTGCATTCGACTTAGCAATTTTTGACCAAGCAATTTATTTAATATCCCAAAATCAAACGCCATTTTCCTCTTTAATGGCAATAAATATTTGGGGGGATCACGCTGCTTTTATTTTCTATCCACTAGCTTTACTTTACAAAATATATCCAGATGTTCACTGGCTTTTTTTAGTGCAAGCTGTTTCCCTAGCTTTAGGCGCTTGGCCGAGTTGGAGTTTGGCACGTCAAGCGGGATTAAACGAACGAAAAGCAATTGCAATTTCAGCCGTATATCTGCTTTATCCCGCAGTATTTAATGTCAATCTCTTCGACTTCCACCCAGAAGTCATTGCTTTACCAGCACTGCTAGCAGCAATCTTAGCCGCGAGACTGAATAAAACCTTGTGGTTTTGTGCTACTATTGTATTAGTTTTGAGCTGCAAAGCCGTGCTATCTTTAACTGTTGCTGCGATGGGTTTGTGGCTGTTGTGTTTTGACAAAAAACGCAATTGTGGACTCATAGCTCTCTTTCTAGGCGCGGGTTGGTTTCTGGTAGTTACTCAGGCAGTTATACCGTATTTTAATCAGGGAAGAGAACACGCGGGTATCGGGCGATATCAATATTTGGGAAACTCTGTTTTGGAAATTGCTATTAATTTAATAGTGAAACCCAATATAGTTTTAGCGCGTTTGTTTTCTTTAGATACTTTTGGATATTTAGGCTTATTGCTATTACCTGTAATTTGGTGGCTGGCCCCGCGTCATCTGTCATCTTTAATTAGTGCTGTGCCAATGTTGGCGATGAATATTCTTTCCGATATCCCCGCTCAGCGGGATTTAATTCATCAATATTCTGTGCCGATATTGCCGTTTTTATTGGTTGCCGTAATTTCCAGTTTAGCAGCTAGCAATCAGCAAAAGGGAAAAACAGTATTTGATAGATTGCCACTTCCTAATTATCCATTGCCTAGAGTCATTGTAATTTGGTCGTTGATTGCTTTCTTAGCTTTAGCGAAATACGGGTATTTTTGGACTATTTATTTAAATGGGATCGACACTTTGCCAGCTACCAGAGAAGCAATTTCTCTTGTTGAAACCAAAGGCAGTGTTTTAACAACTGCTCAGATTGCTCCGCACTTAGCGCACCGCCCTGTAGTAAGATTAACTCAGGCTAACGCGCCGCCTGCAAATCTCGCAGAATTTGATTATGTATTGCTGAATTTGCGCTATCCTGGCTGGATGAGCGATCGAGCTTTTGTGGAAAACCTCATAACTAAACTAAAAAACAACCCTCAATTTCAACTCAAATATCAGCGAGACAACATATATCTATTTACTAAGAGTCCTTAGTCAGCAGTCATCAGTCATCAGTCATCATTCAACAGTCAACAGTCAACAGTCAACAGTCAACAAATTCGCGCTAATCCTCCACTTTCAAAGCCCTTCTTGCCAACTTCACGTAAGTTTTCACAGTTTCATAAGGCATTTCTAAATCAGCAGCAATATCAAACAAAGATTCCCCCAATTCCCGGCGTCCCAAAATCGTCGCCCAAGTTTCCGCAATCTCAGCAGCGCGACTTCCACCTTTACGCTTTCTCTGTGCCATAAACTTCTTTGTCAATTCCTCTATTCGCGCCCCCAAGAGGCTTTGTATTGACACTTCAGGTAGGGCTTCTGTCAACCATTGTGCTCGCGTTTGTCCCAATCCAAAAGTTGTTTTGTGGCCCGTGCCGCAATAAGGCGCTAACCGCCCCAAAGCATAAAATAATTGTACAAAATCAGGGCGATTGTGAGCCGATCGCCCTAGACCAAATTCCACAGCCCCAGTGAACCCCGTTACCATGCCTTTTTTGCCCGCCACTACCTTTTGCGACTCCAATTTGTGGCGGCTAATAATTGCATTTTCATCAATCCAATTCAAAAATTCTGTTTGGTCAAAATTTACCCCCGAAAAGTTATTCCAGCGGCGCAAATAGCTGTGAAAAACATTTTCGGGAACTGGCAAAGGGAAATGATGGCCTTTGCTGCGAAAGCTTGTAGGAGTCACAAAACTAAGTTTTATGTTGTGGGATAATGGGATTTCTGCTGTTAGTAATTGCTGGTAAGTTGTGGGAGCAAAAGCAATATCCCAAGAGCGAATTAGCAGCGGAGCATTTCGTAAATCTATCTCTTCGGGCAAATTTGGCAGCCACTGACTCAGCCACTGCACTACTGGCTTTGAAAGTCCTGTTACGTACCAGCGATAAATTCGATCGCCCAAAAGCTGAAATTCTTTGCCACCAGGGAGCAAATCACCTTCCAATCCCGAAATAGTAAAGGCTTTTTCTGACTGTTCATCGTGCAAAAGTTGCGATAAATCCGGGTCAGTTTGCTGCACTTGAGCTAAAAACCAAGCGTGCAAACCTATAGCATACTGCGCGTACAGATAGCTAGCAGCGCGGGGAGTCAATTCAAACACTAATCCGACTAACTCGGTGTCAGCCGGCCAAATCAGCCCAGACGGAGGAGATTTTCGATCGCGGGTGCCGGTGCGGTTCGGGGAAGTTGCCATCAGATGCCGTGCCTATAACCGTCACAGAAAGAGCGCCGTGCTATCTTAGCCGATTTTTATCCCCTTTGGGGGATGATTGTTGAGGGCGATCGATCGCCCAAATCTTTTGGTAGCTTCAAAAACTCGCTCTGCCGCCAGTTTCCCGCACCCTCCGGGATAGACAAAAACCACTAAAAAACCAACAACCTAAAACTCAATCTTTGTCAAGGTTTTCTTCCTTGTAACTAAACAGAAATATACCAGTGTTTAAAATCACATTCTGCGCTACAATTGTCAAAAGCTCGTAGCATCCTCAACTCCGATCCTAAACTATGAACACAACAGAAAAATCTAAACTATCCAACGAAAAAACTTTGGAGGCAATGAAGAATTTCTCCGAAACCTACGCCAAGCGCACGGGAACTTACTTTTGTTCCGAACCTTCCGTCACTGCTGTCGTGATAGAAGGACTAGCAAAACACAAGGATGAACTAGGCGCTCCCTTATGCCCTTGTCGCCATTACGAAGATAAAGAAGCCGAAGTAAAAGCCGCCTACTGGAACTGTCCCTGCATTCCCATGCGCGAGCGGAAAGAGTGTCACTGTATGTTATTTCTGACGCCAGACAACGATTTTGCTGGAACTAATCAGGAAATAGGAATGGATCAGATTCAAGCTGTCAGAGAGACTATGTAATTGGTTAAGTAGGCGGTCGTGAAATGGCAGTAGTTTTGAAAATCATTCGGAAGTTTTCCTGTTTTTAAGACTTAGCTATTAAAAAACAATCGATCGCCGCCTACTCAAACATATATCCGCCATCGAAAATCCCCAATCCCAATCGAATGACAGAGGAAATCCAGATCGAGTTTTGGCAAGGTGTTGAACAGTTTAACAGCCAAGAATTTTACGCTTGTCACGATACTTTAGAGGCTTTGTGGATGGAAGCCTGCGAGCCGGAAAAAAGGTTTTATCAGGGAATCTTGCAAATTGCGGTCGCGCTTTATCACTTAGGAAATCAAAACGGGCGCGGTGCAGTCATATTGCTGGGAGAAGGAATAAATCGGCTCAGTTTTTATCAGCCTAGTTATGCTGGAATTGCTGTTGAAGACTTGCTCGGACAAAGTGCTAAACTTTTGAGCGCTTTGCAACAAGCTGGCCCGGAAGAAGTAGCTAAATTTCAACCGTTGTTCGCAGGTACAGAAGTTGCCGGCTTGCAATTGCCGCTAATTATCAAAGTACCAAAAAGTTAAATAAATATTTGTATTAGGGTGCAGTATACTTAGCCTCTACACAGAGGAGGGCTGGCTGCCCAAGCAGATTAATTGACTGTGGAACGAGTATCTTGCCGGTTTCTGGGTAAGACAGTTGCAGCCACTCAGCAAAATAGCCAATTAAATTCGCTGTTGTCTTGCTAGGATAATTGGTTGAGACTATCGGGTCAATCGATCGACCTCACGGGAATCTTTCTGGCCGTTAAGATAAAATATCTAACTGGATATAATGCCCTTCAGTAATTTCACAAATATTGAGGCTCCAAGCTTATGATGCCCTCCGCTAAACTGCTCAATTCCGGCATATTCAAAGGATTATCGCTGCTGTTGCCCCTGACTCTGGCAGGCGCGATAGCCTCTCCCACCTACCCGCAAGCCGGGCCGCCCCGCACTCTCAGCGTGCGATCAGACATTCAAGAAGCCGACTCCAAAACCGGCATCGTGACAGCCCGCGGCAACGTCCAAATCAACTATCCAGCCCGCCAAATACAAGCCACCGCAGCTCAAGCTCAATATTTCAGCCGCGAGCGCCGGATCATTCTCAGCGGAGATGTTTACGTATTGCAGCAGGGCAACAGCCTACGCGGCGAAACCATCACATACCTCATCGACGAAGGGCGGTTTATTGCCCTCCCAGACAACCCAGGACAGGTAGAATCTGTTTATCTGGTTGCCCCGGAACAAGATGCGGCCGCCCAAAATACAGTTGGCTCCCCACGTCCAACTTCAGCCCCCCGGTAACAGTGGCTTGCAGCAGCGAAATTTCGCCTCAGCCAAAACATACTACTTGGGATAGATGCGAAATTTCGTCTTTATAAAACTCACAAACTTGAAAAGGTAAAACTTAAATTAGAGACTCGATCGCACAAAGCCGCAGTCTGAAATTTAGCTTGTAGAGGTTGCCGGGAGCGAAAATGAAAATTGTACTCGAAAATATTCACAAATCCTACGGAAAACGCAATGTAGTCAGTCGCGTCAACCTTTCGGTAGCCCAAGGAGAAATAGTAGGACTGCTCGGCCCCAACGGTGCCGGCAAAACCACAACATTTTACATAGCAACCGGATTAGAAAAACCAAATCAAGGCACCGTTTGGCTAAATGATTTAGACATCACTAAATTGGCGATGCACCAGCGAGCACATTTGGGAATTGGCTATCTCGCTCAAGAAGCAAGCATTTTTCGCAACATGAGCGTGCGCGACAACATTTTGTTAGTCCTAGAACAAACTCAAGTGCCGCGCTGGGAATGGCGCGAGCGAGTCGATTTCCTATTGCAAGAATTTCGCTTAGAAAAAATAGCATCGAGTTTGGGAATTCAAATATCGGGGGGAGAAAGGCGGCGTACTGAACTGGCCAGAGCATTAGCCGCAGGGCGAGACGGGCCGATGTTCCTATTTTTAGACGAACCGTTTGCAGGCGTCGATCCGATCGCCGTAGACGAAATTCAAACCATTATTGCTAAATTGCGCGATCGTAAAATCGGCATCCTCATCACCGATCACAACGTCCGAGAAACCCTCGAAATTACCGATCGAGCCTACATCATGCGAGACGGCCAAATTTTAGCCTCCGGGGCTGAAGAAGAACTCTACAGCAATCCTTTAGTGCGTCAGTATTACTTAGGCGACAACTTCGTGCGATAGTCTTTTGAAGGCATTCCCCATGGCCATAATTTTAGATTTGAGATGTTAGATTGAGGAGCAAACTGCAAAAAGCCCAAACTATGAAAATAGCAATATCCAATTCTTTGAATCCCATCAACTGGCTGCCGAGAATTTCAGTAATGGACTGGTACATTACCAAAGAACTAATCGGGCCATTTCTCTTTGGCGTCGGACTCTTTACATCCGTCGCCGTCACAGTTGGAGCTTTATTTGAATTAGTCCGCAGAGTAGCAGAATCCGGCCTCCCCTACAGCGCAGCCATAGAAATTTTTCTCCTGCAAATTCCCTACTTCGTAGTATTGGCTTTCCCCATGTCAATGCTGCTAGCAACCTTAATGGCCTACAGCCGAATGTCCAGCGACAGCGAACTTATCGCCCTTCGCAGTTGCGGAGTTAGCGTTTACCGATTAATACTGCCTGCTGTGATAATGAGTTTAATTGTTGCAGGCTTAACTTTTGGTTTGCAAGAGCTAGTTGTACCCGCCGCCAGCTACAGAGCAACTCTGACTTTAGACAGAGCCCTCAAGCGAGAAAAACCGACATTTCAAGATAGAAATATTATCTACACAGAATTTCGCAAACCAGAAAAAGGCGGCGACGAAATCCTGGCCCGCTTTTTTTATGCAGAACAATTTGACGGCCAGCAAATGAAAGGTTTAACAATTATCGATCGCTCCACCCCAGGCCTCAATCAAATCGTTTCTTCAGAATCAGCTACTTGGAATCCCTCAGAAAATACCTGGGATTTTTTCAACGGAACCGCTTATATAGTTGCTCCTGACGGCTCTTACCGCAATATAGTTAGGTTTCAACACCAGCAATTGCAACTCCCCCGCACGCCCTTAGATTTAGCGGCTAGAGCGCGGGATTTCAAGGAAATGAACATTGCCCAAGCCTTAGAGCGTTTGGATATCCTTAAAAACAGTGGCGACGAACCGCAAATTCGCAAATTAAAGGTGCGAATTCAAGAAAAATATGCTTTTCCTTTCGTGTGCATGGTATTCGGTTTAGTGGGAGCAGCTTTGGGAACTCAACCGCGCCGCTCCGGGCGAGGAACGAGTTTTGGTATTAGCGTAGTTGTGATTTTCACTTACTACGTATTTTCTTTCATCACCAGTTCTATGGGCGTGAAAGCTGTTTTGACTCCGATTCTTTCGGCTTGGTTGCCTATCGTGTTTGGCTTGGGAATCGGGGGATTGTTGTTGGTGCGGGCCGCCGCTAGGTAAGTTTTACCACTAACATTGGGAATTGGGCATTGGGAATTGATAATATCGTTTTCGTAGCCCCACTTCCATCATTTAAGGATTAGAAAAAGTATTGATTTCGCCACCGCCAATGTAGCGTCCCGGAGCCAGGGAGCGGGGTGTAGAAAAAGTTTGAGGTTGAATGGGCTGCACGCCCTGATTTGTGTTTTGGGGAACAACTCCAAAGTTAGGCGGCTGTGGCAAATTAAGCTGACTCGGTGGAGGTGTTTGAAATTGAGAATTCGCTGCATTGGGAGAGAATGGAGGGCTAATTATCTTGCTTCCCCCAATCCCACTTGGAAAGGGAGATGCACCGACATTGGGAAGTAGAGGTGTTGGCGAAGGTATGGCTACTGGAAGTGCCACAGGTTGAACTTCAGGTGCGAAGCCTGAGCCAGATAAATTAGTTTGGTAGGGATTTTTCGGCAAAGCCACCGTTGCAGCCCCTGCATTAATTTCGGGAAGGCTCGGTACTCGGGAAGTTAACCCCGCTAATGATTCAGGGACTGTAGCTGTCGGTTTTAAGAATTCTTGAGATTCCTTGCTCACATTATTTGTCGGAGCCACAAGTGGGAGAAGTGCTGTGGGAACATTCACTGGAGTGGCTCCACTTTGAGCTGTAGCGGTCGTTGGGAGCAAATTGGTCGCATTTCCTGCCGCCGGATCGGAAGCCGGTCGATCGAGCAATTTAGCCGAGTCTGCTGTTTTTTCAGCCGAAGCCGCCGTTGGCGAAGTGTTAGCAACGACGTATTTTTTCATAGCTGCTTGCAACGGACTCAAAGGCAGAGAATTTTCGTTTTGTTTATCTGAATTAGCATCACTCGACGCCTGCGATAAAGTTGCTGTCGCTGTACCCCCAGACTCAGGCTTGATCGTTTTTATCCCGGAAGTTAGTCTCCCGCTGCTAGATAAACTCAACGCTGATGTTGCGTTTGAACTTGGCAAGGTGGAATTTTGGAGGTTATTGTTTCCGGCCTCGACAGCAGAATTTGCTAAATTTGACAAGGATAAAAATCCGCTGCTTCCTACCCGCTTGGGGGCTAAAGATGGCTGAGGAGTTTCTAAGTCCCGATCTCGAAGTTCCTCGAATAAACCTTTGCTTTTTACTACTGATGAATTTAACAAGTTCAGTTCAGAAGCAGTAGAGCCATTAAACTGATTGACTAGCACTGGTGAGCTGTCGATTTCAGCCGCAATGGCGGTATCTTCAGCAGATAGTCCCGATAGCGAAGCTGGAGTGTTTGAGGCTGGTTCTTCTTCGCCATCTATACTCAACCTTTCTGGATTTACAGAGACCTCCCAGATAAATAACCCCCCCGCACACAGCACGGCTAAGGGAGCCCAAACGGCGGGTTGCGTCCAGTGGCGCAACCGCGCTATTAGATAGCGGACAGATGTAGGAAATCGCTTAAAAATTGACATAGTTTTGCTTCCTTCCGAGCGTGCGGATTTAAAACTATTTTTCCTAGTCTACCACATCAATCTTGATTATTTTTGCTATGCGGGGGTAAGTGCGGGAGCATCTCGGTTTGGCTTTTACTGTCGGTGTGCGATCGTCGGGCTGGCTATATTTATAGATTTTGCTGTGCGGGACGGATCGCACTCCCAAAAAAAGCTTTTTACTTTCTGCCCAGATGCTCCGAGTACGATCGAAATTTTGATTGAAAGTTGCGAAAGCTCAATGCAACCGATGAAAATCAATAAAGCACTGGTAGAAATATGTCTTGCTTTCCTTAAATCAAGGGGCATAAGATGATAAAATTTTATGGGATGCTGTGTCCGGCCAGCCGGGTCTGTTAGCAGCTCGACCTCAAACCAAAATGTCAAGGTAAAATTGGCAATTGCTGAGAACAACACCCAAGAAAAGTTGAGAGGAAATTAATGAAAAAAATCGTAGAAGTATTAGCAAATCGGGAACAACTGATAGATCGATCGCTCGAGATTGTGCTGTCGAAAATCTCAGAAGCCATAGCAGAACGCGGACTTTGTACGATCGCCGCAGCGGGCGGAAGTACACCGGAACCCCTCTACAGAGCGATAGCAGCCCAAGACCTGCCTTGGGACAAAATTCACGTGTTCTGGGGCGACGAACGCTACGTTCCCCCAGAACACCCAGACAGCAATCAAAAAATGGCGCGCCTCGCATGGCTCGATCGAGTGAATATCCCCGCCAGCAACATCCACCCCATGCCCACAGGCGCCGGCGACCCCGCAGCCGACGCTGCGGCGCACCAAACCGAATTACAGCAGTTCTTCAAAGTATCCGACGGCGAGTTTCCTGCCTTCGACATCATTTTATTGGGCATAGGAGACGACGCCCACACAGCCTCTCTATTTCCCGGCACAGCAGCTTTGCAAGTCCGCGACGCCCTAGTAACTGTCGGCAACAAAGACGGTCAACCCCGCATTACCTTTACAGTCCCCTTAATCAACCGGGCCCGGTGCGTCATCTTCATGGTCGCAGGAGCCAGCAAACAACCCGCCCTAGCTCAAATTTTTGCCCCCGCAGCCGACGAAATGACCTATCCAGCCAGACTCGTTCAACCAGAGGGCGAACTTTGGTGGCTGCTCGATGCGGCGGCTGGCGAAGCAGTAAAATAGCCGACAGAGCCGCTAGCGTGCCAACACAGTCAGCATTATCACTAACTCAATCTTGCCCATCACAGCTAACGTCACGGCGTCAGCTCAGTTGCTAGTATTAGAAGCAATATAAGAATTGTGGCGGTTAAAGTTAAAATTTGACCATATACACGAGTATTTTTATGAGGCTGATTTGAAAATCTGGCCGATAGCAAGGAGAAATCGATGATTGTCTGTCCCAATTGCAATCACCAGAACCCCGACGGGGCCAGCCAGTGTGAGGCTTGCTACACGCCTTTACCTGTTACCGCAAGTTGCTCGAACTGCGGTGCAGCAGTTCAGACAGATGCAGCATTTTGCGGTCAGTGTGGCTTTAATTTGCGTCCGGGTTCCATAGTTCCAGAAGTTGAGGTGACAGTACCGTCTCCCTCGCCTGTAGGCCCGACAGTGGTATCCTCACCGGCGCCGGATTTAGTGCCACCCGATCCCCTGATGGCAATGGAACCTCTAGTTACCCTGAATAAGGGGCTTAACTTGGAAAAAACTCCTGCCAGCATTCCGACGATTCCAGATCCCCCGCCTTTGCCCTCGGTTCCTGTTACAACTGAATCGGTGGCAACACCAGTAACTATCTCTCCTCCGGTTCCGGGCCTACAGCCAGCAGGTGTAGCTAAAACTCAACTGCAACAGCAGTCGGCGCGCCTGCTACACGTTCAGACAAATACCCCGATGGAATTGCCTCACAGTCTGGCTGTGGTTCACATAGGCAAGCCAAATGATTTAGTGCCCCCGGATATTGATGTTTCGGGATTTGCTAATTCTGAGATAGTTTCTCGGGTACACGCAAATCTCCGGGTGGAGGGAGATGCTTGCTACCTAGAAGATGTAGGCAGTTCCAACGGCACTTACGTCAACAATACTCCGCTACCCAAGGGAAACCGCCACCGGTTGCGACCGGGAGACCGCATCTCTCTGGGCAAAGGAGACCTGGTTACGTTTTTATTTCAAATCTCTTAGAGCGAGTTTGGATTGGGCGATCGAAAGTCTAAAATCTAAAATCGCATCTTGAGGCGCTCTACCAAAACTCAATGCAGCCAATGTGATTAAGCTGACCTTGCTACATCCACTCCAGTCTATACCCGTCCGCAGTTGGATCTTTGAAGACGAGCAGGTCGTCCGGATCGGGCGTTCGACCGAAAACCACGTCGTTCTTTTTAGCGCTGTGGTTTCTCGTCGCCACATCGAATTGCGGCGCAGCGGCATAACTTGGGAACTGATCAATTTAGGTACCAACGGCACTTACCTCGATGGTAAGCCGATCGCTAAGGTTCCCATTGTGGACGGTCTGATCGTTCACTTGGCTCGCTCTGGGCCGAAAATTCAAATCAACGTAGGCCCGAATCAGTCCTCAGTCCAGTTAGGACAAATTAGCGTCAAGCCTAGGGAGGCTAAGGAAATTCACGCTCCCTCGGGCGGCGTGCACATTAGCACGATTCCTGTTCCCGACCACAAAGAAGTTGGGAATTCCAGGGAAGAGGAGGAGTTAACCCAGGCAGATAATAATCGCCATTATTCGGAAGAAGAATATTAAATCGGCTTCTTTGGACGATCGACATTTTTCAAAGGCGGCACTCAGGAGTTTATTTATGAGTACATCACCACAAATTGTTAGGCGCAGCGAACTGCAGGGCCGCCGCACCATCGACCGCAGAACGGCGGAAGAGGTCGGCAGGGTAGATCGGGTTTGGCTCGATGCTCACTCCCAGCGGGCGATCGGCTTTACTTGCAAGTCGGGCCTTTTGGGTAGCAAAAAAACTTGGTTCGCTTGGGCACAAGTTGATACGGTGGGGGAAAATGTTTTTGTCACCATTAACCCGGAACTGCCGGAATTGCATCAGCCGGAACAAGCTGTTTGTCCGATCGGGCTTGAGGTGCTCACGGACGCTGGGAATCAGGCAGGTGCAGTGGTTGACTACCTTTTTGATATCCGCACGGGTTCAGTCACCCACTACCTATTTAAATCAAGCGGCTGGCGCGGTGTTTTAGACGACATTTACTTGTTACCTGTGGCAGCTATTTCGACCATTGGCAGCAAGCGGGCGATCGTCTCTGAAGCTGCTGTATCAGAGCCAGTGCAGTACGCGGAGGGACTGCACAAAAAAGTCGGTCTGGTAGCAGAGTTTTTACACGAAGATTTCGACAGAACTCTCAAAAATGTGGCCGGTGTGAAGCGGGGCGCTCAAAGTCTGGCGGAAAAATTCCAAGATAAAGCTCTCGAAGTCAGGGATGTAGCTCAAGAAAAAGTTGCAGAGTTGAAACGGCAAAGGCAAGAATCTGTCCAGCCAGAGCCGAAACCGGAGCCGCCTGACTCAGATTTGAGCTGAAGTTTGGTCTTCCCGCTCGCTGGGGGACTAATTGCCGATCGCATTTTCGGGCGGCGCGCGCGAGGAAGGTCGATCGGTATTTTCGCTATGAGAAATTGATGCGTTGTCGCTTAAAATTCCAGTGCTGCTCAAAGCATTGTATTTTAAAGGTATCGCATCAATAAGGAAAATGTTAGCAACTCAAAATGACCTATGCTGTTTGATACAATCAACAAGTATTTTATCTAGAGACCCCAGGATTAATAATTGGTTAACTTTTTTCTTTATAAACAGCGAGTCCTTGAGCAGTGACTGTCGCCTGATCGAGAAGTCGAATCAGCGGTGCAACCAGCGCGGGTCTGAGTTAAAGTCTCTGGTTCATCAGCGGGAAAAGGATTATTTAGCCGATCGAATTGAGCGGCTCACCCATCGGCAGAATCGCTCCCTCACAGACCACATTAATCACGCGGTTAAAACCGCCGTCCATCACTGGGAAGTTCACCCGACTAATCACATCGTGTTTGGTTGTTACCGAGGACAGCAAAAATTGGCGCCTGCGCCAAAAGCTCACCCTCAAAAGTTGCTTCAAATGCCTCAAGCAGCCAAAAGTTCGACTTTTACTGCCGATAGAGGGAATAGGGGCGCACTGACGACGCCTTTAAAAAGCAAATTTTTTGCAGTTTTCTCCCAAAAAATCTCTCTGGAAGTATCCCCGTTTCAGTCTGGCGGTGGAGTGTCAAAACATCAGTGATTACCTTAACTCTTTTACATCCTATCCAGTCTGTCCCAGTTCAAAGTTGGTGTTTTGAATCAGAACCGGTGGTTCGGATCGGTCGATCGAACGACAATGATGTAATTATTTACAGCGCTGTAGTTTCCCGCCACCACGTAGAGCTGTGGAATCACGCTAATGGCTGGGAAATTATTAATTTTGGTGCTAACGGCACTTATGTAGATGATAGACCGATCGCTCAGGTGTCCGTTGTGGACGGTATGACAATTCGCTTGGGCAATTCCGGGCCAAAAATCAGGATTCGGGTGGCCGCCACGAATCAACCGGGCAAAATCATTAAGCCACCGCAGCGCGAACTCCGCCAAAAGGACGAAGTTTCAAAAAACAGGTCAACAGCTTGGCCTGGGGGCGTGGGAATCCTCGAAGACGATGAACTTGGGGGGCTGACTCAAATCGATCTTGACTGACCGGCCGCTATCTATCTATCCCTGCTGGCTAGTTCCCACAAAGTGACCGATGCCCAATTCGAGCGTCTAACTAATATTGGGGTAAGTGGCCTGATTTGTGCCTAAATATCCCTATACATTAATTAACAGGTTATCTAGTAGGATGTCAGCCTTCTAAAGATAAGATTGGGGGGAGATCGATCGATATTAGCTCACTTTCGCTGTTTGCCCAGCGGCGGTAATCTAAGAGCAACTGGTGCATCAACCGCTGTTTGACGCTCAGCAGTACGCTCTTGAGCAAAGCATTCCCCGTTGCTTCTAAAATGGGTTTGGGCGTCAGCCAAAACGGCGGCGGTAATTCTACTTGCACTTCCAAATCCGCTTTTCCTTTCAAGTATGCTACCCCGCTGCTTTGGTGTACACAAAGCTTTCCTTTGAGATTGAGAGCAAAGCGATCGTTGATATAACCCACGCCGAGAATTTCGCAGGCGACGGACTGCAAATTGATTGTGCCATCCGACTGGGCCCACACCCTCATGTCTACTGTGGGTTGAATGCTCAGCATCATAAATTGTAACGGTCGCATTTTTAGGCGGAAACAGTCATCGCTTAGCTGTTGTGTGCGACTTTGATCAACGAGGGCGTTCACCAGTCGCCTCGGCTGGCGCAGATAATGTTGAATGGGAACCCGTTCCTCTGGTACGGCGATCTCAACGGATTGGGAAGAATTAAAGCGGGTATACATGAGAAAATATCAAAATATAGGATTCCTAAGCATATCTTAATAAAGTATCACCTTTTTTAAGGTGACATACGTAGCGCACTAAGTCGCGCGCCCAGCAATGTCATCCGAGAAATCACTGATTAAAGCTTTCTGGACATCGCTAATTTTTCATCATACTTCCTAGCTGATGAGAGTAAAGCAAACATTTGTAACCTAAAATTGCCTCTACATGAAAATTTCGTTAGCGCAGCCCTCGAAGAGGATCGCACATCTCGGCCCTGTTGGTACAAATGCAGAAACAGCGGCTCTAGCTTATCTCAATTGGTTGAGCCTGGAAACTAACTTGGAATGCACCCTGTGTCCTTATTCCACCATTTCCCAAGCGCTAGAGGCATCTGCCGTAGGGCAGGTTGACTATTCAGTTGTGCCCGTCGAAAATTCGATCGAAGGCAGCGTGACTGTCACCTTAGATACACTCTGGCGACTCGATCAACTCCGCATTCAACACGCCTTAGTTTTGCCAATTTCCCACGCCTTAGTGTCTAATGCCAAAAATTTTAACGAGATTCAAAAAGTTTACTCTCACCCGCAAGCGCTAGCTCAGTGTCAGGTATGGTTGGGGCAGTTTATTCCCTCAGCTCAATTAATTCCGGCGAACTCTACCACGGAAGCATTGCAATATCTGGAAGATAGAAATGTAGCAGCGATATCTTCGCCAAGAGCGGCTGAACTTTACAATTTGCCAGTGTTAGCTCACCCCATTAATGATTATCCCGATAATTACACTCGCTTTTGGGTACTCAGCAGGAGTGGTGGAGAAATCGCCAACGTAGAACCAGGGGAACACTCATCCCTTAAATCCAGCACAACATCTGCTGCTAAGTTGATCCTCGATACTTCACCGTCTAATTGCACCCATACCTCACTAGCTTTTAGCGTACCGGCCAATATGCCGGGAGCACTGGTAAAACCTTTGGAAGTATTTGCCAGTCGCGGTATTAATTTAAGTCGGATTGAATCTAGACCGACTAAAAGATCACTCGGAGAATATATTTTCTTTATGGACGTTGAGGCTAACGCCTGCCAAGCATTTGTTCGAGCGGCACTCGAAGAATTAAAAAATCACACAGAAACTTTAAAAATCTTTGGTTGCTACAATTTACTGTCAGTAGTATAATTTTCTTTTATGTAGTATACTTTTTAAGTCAACCTTAGGAGGCTGGTGAGATGAATGCTGATGAACTTCTCAAGCGATACGCCGCCGGAGAAAGAAATTTTCATGAAACAAACTTGAAAGAGGCTTCTTTGCGAGAAGCTTTCCTAATTCATATTAATCTAGCCTGCGCGAATCTCAAAGAAATAAATTTTGCTTTGGCCAACCTAATGGGGGCAAACTTAATAGGTAGCAATCTCAAGAATGCTTGCCTGGTGATGACCAAACTCAATGGGGCAAACCTGAGCCGAGCCGATCTAAGTTTCGCCAGATTAACAGGAGCTGACCTGATTGAAGCAAAACTGAAAAACGCCAACTTGAGCGACACCAAAATGATCGGTGTTGATTTGAGCGGAGCTTTCTTGTACGCCGCCAACCTAATGGAAGCAAACCTCATAGATGCTTGCTTGGACAATACAAACCTCGAAGAAGCCAATCTAAGCGAGGCTAAACTGCGGGGAGCAAGTCTAAAAAAAGCCAACTTGAGAAACGCTTTTTTGTGTGAAAGTAACCTTGAGGGCGCCGATTTGAGAGGAGCTGACTTGAGGGGTGCTAATTTGAGCGGGGCATTTTTGTGCGGTGCTAATCTTGAGGGAGCTCAGCTAGATAAGGCAATTTTAAGTGGGGCTATACATTTTTGCGTCAGACAAGTTTGAAATCACGCAATAATATATAACCGGAGAATCCGACAACTAAGGACTAAAAAATATACTATTGACTTGGCTGAAAGTGAAGTCTATTTGCTGCTGTACCTTAGCAAAATGAAGCTGCATTTTGAGGATCTCTTTCTTAGAATTAGCTTGAGCAATCTTACTTTCCAAAGCCAGCAAGTTGCGGTTGAGGTTTTCTACTCGCAAAGTTTGGTAGTCTAAGTCAATTTTTAGTTCTGCCGCCTGATCAAATTGAACCTGCTTGCGAACCACGGCGAGGCGAACTGAATTCTCATCCTGTGTCTGAAGAGCTAGCAAAGCTCGCTGCTGCCACTGGTTGGCTTGAGATTCAGCTTGATTGTACAGCCACTGAATCCGCAGTTGGGCGGAAATCGCAATGCCAACAGCCTGACGCAGTTCTTTGAGAGGTTCCTGAATTTCTAAGATTAATAGTTCCCAAAGATTCATCAGTTCGCTGGTAAATTCTTCGCGTTCTACAGAGGCTACCAGTGCTTCTAATAGCAACAAATTTGGTTGCATCTGCTGCGTAACTGTCTCAAATATTAACTGTGCTTCGGACATTTGCCGATCGTAATTTTTTTCTGAGACTGCACCGGATGAGTGCTTTAATATTTTTTCCGTGCTGTCTAACTCAGCTTCTGAATCTGAACTTGAAGCTACAAAGGCTTGTAACTTTTCGCGGGCGATCAAATTAAGCCTTTGTCGAAGCAAATCGGAGGCCGCCCGCTGCACTGGCCCTGTTTCGCTTTGACAAATCTTGATGACTATTTTTAAGCCAGCATCGCCGTAATTCAGTGTCTCTCTCAGGGCGGCAATTCGATGTTCGTTGACAGAACTAGACAGCCGATGTTTAACTCCTGCTAGTCCGCCAAGCACTACACCGCCCACAGGAGGGGGCAGTTGACCGCCTCTAACTGCATCGTATGGTTTCGGTTGGTCGTGATTTTCTAACACAAGCATTTACTGCTATAAGGAACCTATCCGAACCTGTTTGAAGTTAAGAATTGAACAGATACCAGTTCGCAAAAATAATGGAACTGTAAGCGCGCGATCCAAACCCTTAGTTCATCAGTCAATCGAAAATCAAAAATCGAATGATTTGTGTGTAATTCTTTCTGCAATGGAGGTCAAACAGATCGTACTTTTTGCCTGCCCCATTGACTATTTGAGCGTATCTTTCAGTACAGTCCTCGCTGCCAAGTGATTGCGAGTAGAAGTCAAAATTTCGGTTTCGCGTTCCAATCTCGCAGCAGTATCTTGCAATTCTAAAAGAGTTTGCTGTTCTGTCGCGGCGCCGTAAAGGTAGCTGGCTACCCAGTAGGACAATTCTGTAGGCAAACTGGGAATGTCTTCGGGCAGGTCGATCGGCTGATCCATCAATTTACTGGAGAGGCGAACTACATCTCTCAGCAGTTGTTCGACATCTTTTCCCAAAGGTCTGAGGTCTTGTTGTGGCGGTGCGTCTTCGATCCATTCTACTAGACCGACTAAATACGGTTTTTCCCGAACGGCGTCGAGGACTCGGAACCGCTGCTGGCCGAGAGTCATAATTTTCATGCGATCGTCGGGGAGGCGCTGACAGTGAATCACTTCGGCGCAACAGCCAACGGCAGAGACTTTGTTTTGGTTGGGGTCCCACATGAGTACACCGAAACGCCGATCGCCCTCCAGAATCGTATTCATCATGATTCGATAGCGAAACTCGAAGATTTGCAGCGGGAGTGGCCTACCTGGAAATAGAACCACTTCCGGCAACGGAAATAAGGGGAGTTCGCGAACTGCTACAGAGGAAGAGGATGCCATTGTCGCTCAAAAGTGACGGTACTTGCGCTTATTTTTCTTACTTTAACTGATTAAAGGCAATTCGGGGGCAGGAGCGATCGGGCTTTTTCGGTGGCAACGGGAGCGACGGCTCGCTATCTCTGGTGCTGACAGCTTGACCAAGGCGTTATTTCGTCAAAATGTTAAATATACCTTTTTGCTAAACTAAGTGAGTCCGAAGGCGATGATAGCGACTGCTAAAGGAGCGTTTTTGTAGTGAGCGCCCCTTAATTAACAATAATTATTTAAATTCGTGTCGGAGCAGAAATTATTGGTGATTATTAACTAATAACTAATACCTAATAACTAATGACTAGGAAAATTTCAACAAAAAGAAGGAACAATTTATTTAATCTTTGTTCCTTCTTTCCGAGTTTTCGATAAGTCAATCTACAGCTTGACTTCGATATCTACGCCGGCTGGCAAATCCAGTTTCATCAAAGCGTCAATTGTTTTGGCCGATGGCTGGTGAATGTCGATAATGCGGCGGTGCGTGCGGGTTTCAAAGTGTTCGCGAGAATCTTTGTCTACGTGGGGCGATCGCAGCAAGCAGTAAATCCGCCGCTTTGTCGGTAGGGGAATCGGGCCGATCGCTGTGGCTGCTGTCCGATTTGCTGTATCTACAATCTTTTCGCAGGATGCGTCTAGAATTCGGCGATCGAAAGCTTTGAGGCGAATGCGAATTTTTTGCTGTTGAATTGTTGCCATTTTTGTTTCTTGAATTTTCGAGGTTCAGTTTATTTTTAGTCATTAGTCATTAGTCATCAGTCATTTGTTATTTGTTATTTGTTATTGAACATTTAACCCATAACTACTAACAACTGGCCACTAACCTATAACTACTCACTACTCACTAAATAGCAGAAAAGCCTATTGACATTTGGCGGCTTTTCTGCTATTTAAGCTGTTATGCGAGTCCTACTTGAGGATTTTGGAAACAACGCCGGCGCCGACGGTGCGGCCGCCTTCGCGGATAGCGAAGCGCATTCCTTGTTCGATCGCGATCGGGTGAATCAACTCAACAGTCATTTTGATCCGGTCACCGGGCATCACCATTTCTGCTTCAGTACCGTCATCAGCCGTGAATTGTGCGATCGTGCCGGTCACGTCAGTGGTACGGACGTAGAATTGAGGGCGATAGCCAGAGAAAAAGGGCGTGTGCCGGCCGCCTTCTTCCTTCTTGAGGATGTACACTTCAGATTCAAACTGAGTGTGAGGCAGGATGCTTTTCGGCTTGGCAATCACCATTCCGCGTTCAATATCCGCCTTTAAAATCCCCCGCAGCAGTAGACCAACGTTGTCGCCGGCCAAACCTTCTTCAAGAGACTTGGTGAACATTTCCACACCAGTCACTGTAGTGCTGCGAGTGTCCTTAAGACCCACCAATTCGACTGTTTCGCCGACTTTGATGGTTCCGCGCTCAATCCGACCAGTGGCGACCGTACCCCGACCAGTAATCGAGAATACGTCTTCAACTGCCATCAAGAAAGGCTTGTCAACTTCGCGTTCTGGGGTGGGGATGTAAGCATCTACTTCTTCCATCAGCTTGTAGATTTTGTCAACCCACTCATTTTCGCCCTTGACAGTCTTGGGATTAGCAAGCATCGCTTCGAGAGCTTTCAATCCCGAACCTGTGACGATAGGAATGTCATCGCCCGGAAAATCGTAAGAGCTCAAAAGTTCGCGAACTTCCAGTTCTACCAATTCCAACAGTTCAGCATCATCCACCATGTCTTCTTTGTTCAAGAAGACAACCAAGCTGGGAACGCCAACTTGCTTAGCTAGCAGGATGTGTTCGCGAGTTTGAGGCATGGGGCCGTCTGCCGCTGACACTACTAGGATGCCGCCGTCCATTTGAGCTGCACCGGTGATCATGTTTTTCACATAGTCAGCGTGTCCGGGGCAATCTACGTGGGCATAGTGCCGACCTGTGGTTTCGTATTCCACGTGAGCAGTATTAATCGTAATACCCCGTGCTTTTTCTTCAGGCGCAGCGTCGATGTCGGCGTAGTTTTTAGCCTTTGCTTGACCTAGTGCAGAGAGAGTCATCGTAATCGCGGCGGTCAAAGTTGTTTTGCCGTGGTCAACGTGACCGATCGTGCCGATGTTTACGTGGGGTTTATTCCGTTCAAATTTTGCGCGTGCCATTCTCGATTTGTTCCTTGTTTCTTTTAGCGATTTTAGATTTTAACATTTTAGATTTTAGACTTTGGATTCAATCCAAAATCCAAAATCTAAAATCTAAAATCATTAGTTCCCTTTGTTCTTAGCGATAATGGCTTCAGCCACGTTTCGCGGCACTTCTTCGTAATGGCTGAATTCCATTGTGAAGATGCCTCGACCTTGGGTTTTCGAGCGGATGTCGGTGGCGTAACCAAACATTTCTGCTAGTGGAACTTTTACAGAAACTTTGGCTATCCCCTGATCCGTCTCTTGACCTTCGATCTGACCCCGACGCGAGTTGAGGTCTCCGATGACGTTCCCGATGTAATCTTCGGGAACTTCCACCTCTACTTTCATCATAGGCTCTAGCAGCACTGGCGACGCCTTCATCACGGCTTCTTTGATCGCCATTGAACCGGCGATCTTAAATGCCATTTCTGAGGAGTCTACGTCGTGGAAAGACCCGTCTACCATAGTAGCTTTGAGGTCAATCACGGGATATCCTGCTACAATACCTGATTCGCACGCTTCTTTCATCCCTTGTTCTGCTGGGCCGATGTACTCTTTGGGTACAGTGCCACCAACAATTTTGGAGACAAATTCAAAGCCACTTCCGACTTCGGTGGGTTCTAGTTCGATCACGACGTGACCGTACTGACCTTTACCCCCGCTTTGGCGGATAAATTTACCTTCGGCGCGGACGGATTTGCGAATGGTTTCACGGTAGGCTACTTGTGGCTGACCCACGTTGGCTTCTACTTTGAATTCCCGCAGCATCCTGTCTACCAGGATTTCCAGGTGCAGTTCGCCCATGCCGGCGATGACTGTCTGGTTGGTCTCTGGGTCAACGTTGACTCGGAAGGTGGGGTCTTCTTCCGAGAGCGACTGGAGGGCTTTGGAGAGCTTCTCCATGTCTTGTTTGGTTTTGGGTTCGACAGCCACCGAGATAACTGGCTCTGGAATAAACAGAGATTCCAGAATCACTGGCGCTCCTTCTTCGCAGAGGGTGTCGCCGGTGAAGGTGTCTTTCAAACCCAAGGCTGCTCCCAAGTCTCCGGCTCGGAGTTCCTCAACTTCTATCCGATCGTCCGCTTTGAGGACAATTAAGCGAGAAACCCGCTCTTTTTTGTCTTTGGTGGAGTTCAGGACGTAGGTACCTTTTTTGAGGATACCGGAGTAGACGCGAACAAAGGTCAGGCGACCGTAGGGGTCAGCCATGATTTTGAAGGCCAGGGCTGACAGCGGGGCGTTGTCGTCGGCAAACCGCTCTGCTGTGTCGCCGTTGGGTAGGAGTCCTTGAATTGGAGGAACTTCCAAGGGCGACGGCAGATAGTCGATGACTGCATCCAACAACAACTGAACGCCTTTGTTTTTGAATGCCGAACCACACAACATGGGGACGATCGTACCTTCGACAGTGCCGTGACGCAGGGCCAAGCGGATTTCGTCTTCCGTTAACTCTTCGCCTTCGAGGTATTTCTCCGTGAGGGCGTCGTTGGTTTCTGCTACCGACTCGATCAGCTTGGTGCGGTATTCTACGGCTAGATCCTTTACTTCATCGGGGATTTCTACTTCCTCGATGTCGGTTCCCGTGTCGTTATTGTAGATATAGGCTTTCATTTGCACTAAGTCTACAATTCCCCTGAAGTTTTCTTCACTGCCGATCGGGATTTGGATGGGTACGGCGTTCGCTCTCATGCGATCGCGAATTTGACCGTAGACTTTGTAGAAGTTTGCCCCCATCCGATCCATTTTATTGACGAACACGATCCTCGGTACTTTGTACCGATCAGCCTGTCGCCAAACTGTTTCGGATTGCGGCTGCACTCCCCCTACCGAGCAGAACACTGCGATCACTCCGTCGAGCACTCGCATCGAGCGTTCGACTTCGATCGTGAAGTCTACGTGTCCGGGAGTGTCGATGATGTTGATTTTGTAATCTTTCCAACTGGTGGTGATAGCAGCGGCAGTAATCGTAATTCCCCGCTCCCGCTCTTGCTCCATCCAGTCAGTGACTGCTGTTCCCTCGTGCACTTCACCCATTTTGTGAACCATGCCTGAATAGAACAGAATTCTTTCAGTTGTTGTTGTTTTGCCCGCGTCTATGTGGGCTGCGATGCCGATGTTGCGAGTTTTTTCTAGCGGGACGGTACGTGCCACAGCTACCTCCTTAATCTTGTGTTGCTGTTATAATACTATTATACTACACAGTAACCCTATTTTGCACTCCCCAGTAACTTACAAAAGTCTCTGGAGTTTATTGTTACATTTTAATATTTTTTGCAAGATTTGTTTACAAAAATATTAAGGATGCGACATGGAGGATTCAGAGAGTGCGTGAATTTTGAGTGCGTGAATTTTGATTTTGGGAGTCTTGAGTTTGCTTCACCAATCGCAACTGCGCCAAGAGAAGCAATCTCAACACTCAAAACTTACACTTTCCAATTTCTCACCCGATGCTTTTATACCGCACGATCGCGCTCTTCTCCATGCCCGTTGTTGCAGTTAGTAGCGGTAGTGAGCAAAAGCCTTGTTAGCTTCAGCCATGCGGTGAGTTTCTTCGCGCTTGCGAATAGCACTCCCTGTTTCGTTAGCTGCATCCATCAGTTCGTTGGCTAGCTTGGCTGCCATCGATCGGCCGGTGCGGGCGCGGGCAAATCTGATCAGCCAGCGGAGGGCGAGTGTTGTACCGCGATCGGAACGCACTTCCATTGGCACTTGGTAGGTGGCGCCACCTACCCGGCGGGCTTTGACTTCGACTAGGGGTGTCGCGTTTTTGACTGCTTTTTCAAACAAGTCTAACGGTTCAGCCCCTGTGCGTTCTTGGATGGTTTTGAGGGCGTCGTAGACGATGCTGGAGGCAACGGATTTTTTGCCGTGCTGCATGATCCGTCTCACCATCATGCTTACCAACCGGCTGTTGTAGGTTGGATCTGGTGGAACTGGACGTTTTTGAATAACTGTGCGGCGAGACATAGTTCTATTTGGGATTTTTGATTTTGAATGATTGAGTTTGGGGTTTTGGGATCACATCTCGATTGATGACGATCGAGCGTGCAATTGAGCGGCGCGATCGGATTTATTTTTGCTTCCCAACCCCGACGATCGGGCGAGTTCCGTGTTATTTTTTCTCTTTAGGACGCTTGGCCCCGTATTTGGAACGACCCTGCTTGCGGTCTTTCACCCCAGCGGTGTCTAATGTACCGCGAATGATGTGGTATCTAACTCCGGGCAAATCTTTTACACGACCGCCCCGGATCATTACTACCGAGTGTTCTTGCAAGTTGTGACCGATCCCAGGGATGTAGGCGGTGACTTCAAAACCAGAGGTCAGCCGTACCCGAGCCACCTTCCGCAGCGCCGAGTTGGGTTTTTTCGGGGTGGTCGTGTACACTCTGGTGCAAACTCCGCGGCGCTGGGGGCAACTCTTGAGAGCTGGCGATTTGGTTTTTTTCTGCGTTTGTTCCCGTGCTGAACGGATGAGTTGCTGAATAGTGGGCATGAGTTACGGCATTTCTAGCTTTTTGCTGAATATAGTGATTTGGCTGTATCCGCACTGAAAGTCCCTTCCCCTCTGGGGGGACGGGATGAATGAAAATAATTATGGGTAAGTGAGGATACCAGACTCTGTATTGTACACGACGCGTGTTTCTTTGGCAAGAAATTTGCGCGACCACCGCTCCAACTTGCTTCCTTACTGCAAGTTGTCCGGGGGCGAGCGCAACGGGAGAATGGTATGTGACATCCTATAATTTAGGCGCAACTATGATGATTTTCACAGCCGTCAGCAAAATTTATGAGATCGCAATATCGCGCTTTTTCGCTCAAATTACCATTGTTAGGAGAGGTGCATTAACTCCAGCCTGGGATCGCATCACAGTCTATAGCCGATCTACATCACATAAAGTTATCTAAAATTGCCGGACAATAAGAAATATACATTGAGTTGACTGCAGATGACAACCAAAGCTTATATTCCTGAATATAAAATTTCCGAACTTTACTTGAATATTTGGAAATCCGGTAAGATCGATCGGGATCAGTTCCAGGAAATTCAATACGCAATTAATTCTCACAGTTTAAAAAGTTCAGAGGATCGAAAAATTGTCAGCAGGCTGCTGTATGCAGTACGGCGGGGATGGGTGTCAGTGATGGACTGAGTTGCTTGGGAGTTTTGAGTCAGGGCGCGAGATTGCTTCGTGACTCCCCGGGCGTAGCTGCGTCAATGAGTTTTGAGATTACCACCCACGGAGCACAACACACACGGGGTGCATGAGTGGTGATACCAATTTACTATCAAGCTGCATTTAATATAACGCTAAGGATATAGTTCCAACCAAAAAGACATCAGCCTCATTTAGTGTATCTTGATAGTGAATTGGTATGAGCTAAAATCTCATCCATAAAAGTAGACGAATCCCCAATAGATGCACCGCTCTTAAAAGGAAATATTAAGGTAAAAGGATAGGGTATGTTTAATTCTACAGAACTGCTGATCGAGGCTTTCATCGAACAACTTCAGAACGGGTACAGCCGCACTTACGGAGGCTACAAATCAGATTATGCTGACATTATTGCCTGGGTGGGGGCAATGGCGTTAGAAAACATCGCCAACAGCGATGCTCTTTATCACAATGTAGAACACGCCATTTGCATTAGCTTAGTCGGTCAAGAAATCTTGCGGGGAAAACACATTCGCAAGGGCGGAGTTTCCTGCGAAGATTGGCTGCACTTCATTATTTCTTTGCTGTGCCAAGACATCGGATATGTCAAAGGAGTTTGCCGGCAAGACCAAGAATCAGAAGGATTGTATGCTACGGGAAAAGATGGCATGAGAATTGCACTTGCTCCCGGTGCAACAGCGGCTAGCTTAGCTCCTTACCGAGTTGACAGAGCTAAATTGTTTATTGACGAGCGCTTCGGCAACCATAAGCTAATTAATGCTGAGATAATTAAGCAGAACATAGAACAGACTCGTTTCTCGGTCCTTGACGGCAACACTGACGAGGAGGCAGTTAATTACTCTAGTTTAGTTCGCGGTGCTGACTTGATAGGTCAGCTCAGCAACCCGCAATATTTGCAGAAAATTGGCGCGCTCTTTTACGAGTTGGAAGAAAGCGGTGCTACTAAAGTTTTGGGCTATCGACATCCGGGCGACTTGCTGCAAAGCTACTCTAAGTTTTACTGGAGCGGCATTTATCCTCACATCAGTGAATCTCTCGGTTACTTGCAGTTGACCCAGGAAGGCAAACAGATTGTTGCTAGTTTGTACGCTAACATATTTCGGATGGAACACCAACGTTGCGATTCTTCTGAGGTTGCTTGATTGCAAAAGTGAATTCAGCAGTCAGCAGTCAGTTGTCAATGATCATGGGTTATTTGTAGGTCCTAATAACTAACAGCTCATAACGAATAAAAAAGCACAAATTACCAATTATCACCAATTCCATATTACCTAAGTGTATTTCATCCAAATCAACTAATTTCCTCCTCCATTTGCGAATGATATCTGGGACACAACCAATTGCTGGGTACCAAAGAAGGCCATCCCTCCCGTAGCGCTTCCAAACAAACAGCTCGCACAGTTAATTGACAGTCAAGCAGTTCAACCCCAGCTTTTTCAACTTGCTTTTTGCCAATTTTTAAAATTGATTCATCGCTAAATTCAAAGGTTTTGTGACACTGAATGCAAACCAGATGATGGTGGTGGTGCAATTCGGGAAAATTCAGTTCGTAATGTTTGTGTCCTTCTGCTAATTCTAGTTCACGCAAAATTCCTATCCTTGCTAATAAATGCAGCGTTCGGTAGACAGTAGACAAGCCTATTCGTTCTCCTTGATTCTGCAAAGTCCTGTATAATTCTTCCGCACTTAAATGATTACCCTGCGGTAGATTTTGAAAGACACTCAAAATAGTTTCTCGCTGGGGAGTCAGGCGGCAGCCTCTTTGGTTGAGTTCGACTTTGAGTGAGTTAGCACTGTATAAATTCATGTCGGAAAAAATAAAAAAGTTGAACGAGGATGGTCATGGATTATCTGTTATTTATTCGTGCTATTTTTTAGATGCTTCTAAAGTATATTTTCCGTGATAATCCATATAACTCTAGACTCCCCCTTTAGTCCAGGGTAATCTGCTAGCCACCTATCCCCTTTGCTAAAAGTGGAACTGAAAAAGTTGTTTTCGGTATTTCTGCGTAATTTTTGTGAAGTTTATAGCAATGTTGCGGATAAGCATTGATAAAACAAGTCTTAGGTTCAAAGTCAGTGCAACCGCTCGCATCTTCAGCACAAGCAACGCACGGGCGCACTGTAAATGTGAGGCGGTAGTCGTTAGTAAAAAAATTCCAATCACAAGGAATTGGATACAAGCGCTTGATTTGATGCACTCCTTCTGGCAATGTTATGGACAGACTCCACAAAAATAATCAAAGTGGCAATACATAAATATTAGAAAAAGACAGTCATAAACCACCGAGATACATAGCTTTAGCCCCCAACAAGAAGGTAGCGACACCCAGCAAAAGTAGGTGGATGCCCAAGATGGTGGTCACTTTGTGTGCGTCTTCCCATGTGTAGCCAAAGAAAGAAGTTCTTGCTTCGAGGGTGGCTGGCCCTTTGAGGGAGTGAAAGATGCCGCCGAAGCCGAGAAAGGCTGAGCTGATTAGGTGAATCGCCCTAACGGCGAAGTACGGATCAGTCTCGACAATTTTGCCTCCCGCACCCCCGCCCAAGCCGAGTCTGGCTAGGTTTGGCAACAGGATTAAGCCTTGTTCGTACATGGGCAATTCTGAGTTAAAGCGAGAAAGCTCTAATAGGGTATAGGCTCCCGCCCAGAAGACGATGAGGCCGGCGTGGGCGACGTGGATACCGAGCAAACGGCCGGAAAGGTTGATTAAGCGGGCGTTGCCGACCCACCAGGGAAATGATTTTCCTTCGGTTGGGAAGGATTTTTTTGCCATGCTGGTCACGGCGATTTACCTCTTGAGAAAGATGTCAGTGGAGTTTTAAGCGATCGCAGATTATTGATATAGATAATCAACAATTTTAGTAGTTTAGTCAAGGGGTATTTGAGAAAAATTTTCACTGATTTGAGTTCAGGTATGTAAATCAGTAGGAAAAAACATCGTTATATCACGATTATGACTGTTTTTGGCGCTTGAGCGGAGTTTGGCTTCTCCTTAGCCAAAATAGCAGCTAAAGGAATACCTCTAAATTTATTGATAAATAATATTATTAAAGAGTACTATGGCTAGAGTATTGTTTAAGTAGGTATCCAATCCTCTCGGAAAAGACAAGGTGGAAAAAGAAATCCGGTACTTTCCTATGGACAAGCTTCTCTAAAAGTACGGTTAGAGGCAGGGCGGTTTCATTCTCACGAAAATCGCGATTTTGTAGGGGTAGTGCCCCCGTGCCTACCCCCCCCACAGGCGATTTCACAGTTTCAGACATGGGGGCAGCCACGGGGGGCAGCCCCTACAAGAGAATGAAACCGCGCGGTTAGAGG
The DNA here is from genome assembly GCF_036702355.1 of Microcoleus sp. D3_18_C4. Taxonomy (NCBI): domain Bacteria; kingdom Bacillati; phylum Cyanobacteriota; class Cyanophyceae; order Oscillatoriales; family Microcoleaceae; genus Microcoleus; species Microcoleus sp. D3_18_C4. The sequence continues at coordinate 124,517 of NZ_JAUBTF010000003.1, read as the reverse complement.
GGGGTGTGGGATTGTTTTTTCCGAATGAAGAGAGTTAATGCCTACTTGTTGACATATTCATCTCAAACTCCAAACAACTAAGCCTGAGAGCAAATGCTCTCAGGCTTTTCTAGCGGAACTTTTAACTGCTTGTTGCATCTGGCGTGCTAGCTCAAGCAGAGGATTTTGTTTGTTCAGCTACTTGCTCGTTGTTGGGTAACTCCAGGCAATAACCAGCCCCGTATACGGTTTTGATGTACCGAGGATGGCGGGGATCGGGTTCCATCTTGGTTCTCAGGTGTCTGATGTGTACACGAATAGTTTCGATGTCGTCGTCGGGGTCGTAACCCCACACTTCTTTGAGAATTTCGCTAGGAGAGACTGTCTGACCGTGGCGCTGAAGCAAGCAGTGCAGCAGCTCAAACTCTAGGTGGGTCAGTTTGACTGTCTGAGCGTACCAAACAGCTTCAAACCTTTCGGGGACAAGGGTCAGCGGGCCGTAATTCAGGATTTCGGAGTGTTTGGCCGCTTGGGGGATGCGGTCTGTGCGTCTTAGTAGAGCTCGCACTCGGGCTAGCATCTCTTCTAGTTCAAAGGGTTTGGTCAGGTAGTCGTCGGCGCCGGAGTTGAAGCCTTCTACTTTGTCTTGAGTTTGACTTAAGGCTGTCAACATCAAGACGGGAATGTCTGAGGTGCGCTCGTCACGCCGCAAACGCTGACATACGGTGAATCCGTCTACTCTAGGCAGCATGAGGTCTAGCATGATCAGGTCGGGGAGCAGTTGTATGGCTAGTGCCTGACCTTTGATGCCGTCTTCTGCCTGGGTGACTTCGTAGCCAGCCATTTCTAGGTTGACTGCTACGAGTTCGGCGATCGCCGCGTCATCATCAATAACAAGTATCCGAGGCATCATTATTTATCTCACCGCTAACCGAATGGCAGATCCTACAGCCTTCTGGGGGTTCCAGGTAACTTTAACGAACAATTTTTTAATTTTAAGCTTCATTAAGGATTATAAGGTTGATTAAGAACTTTCGGAACTCTGTAAATATTCTTGTACTAATTATAAGCCCTAAGAGCGCTTATCAGAAAACTGTTTACCAAAAATCTTGCTGGGGACAGATTTTTGGTCGGAAAGAACAGCCTTAACTTTTGCAGGGTGCGCCTGGGGCTTCACAGGATCGCCCTAACGGTAGTCCGCGTTTTGCATAACCCTGTTAACCGTTAACTGTAATTTTTTTAAGTTAGTTAATTTTGCTGATAAAGTTTTTGTGTTTTTTGATCGGTAGGGCTTGCTTTTTTGGGTTATTGACGGTATTATCAAATAATATTATTATGACTATTTATAAAATAAATAAACAATGTTGGCATCATTTAATGATATCATATAAAAGTCAAATAATAAATCCCGCAAACTGAAAGTTTTTGGTCAATTTTTTGCGTGTGGGGCTAATTTCTTTATCGCCCTGGAATCAGCAAAACAACCGATAAAAACAGGTTGCATACCTACTGAGGGCGAGTTTCCGATCGAGCTGGCTGAGTATTTTTGTTGGGAACAGTCGCCTTAGCGCCTAATTTTTGGAAATAAAGACCGCCGATGGTGGCTAAGAATATTGTGTAAGCGGCTGCTTGGACGAGATAAAGTCGATCTCTGTATCCAAACAGTGCTTTGAGAAGCACTCCTGGAAATTGTCGATCGGGCAAAATTTCCGCTGCATTCCACACCATAGGCCCTAAAATACAAGAGTGGAGTGGTGCGAGGCGATCGTAATAAACACAAATTGCTGAATATTTGCTATTCATCTGCGACAAAATCCCAGCGGCTTGGTCAAAATGTTTGAGTGCAGATACTGCCAAACCTGCTACGATTAACAGCAACAAAATCCCCATAAACTTGAAAAACAGGCGGATATCAATTTTGACACCCCACTTGAACAGTAGCGCGCCAAGGATTGCGGCCCCAGTCAAACCGCCCAAAGCACCCAAAGCAGGAGTTAAACCTTGTTGAAATTGAGCGCTGACAAATATAACTGTTTCAAAACCTTCGCGCAGTACCGCAATAAAAATTAAGCCAAATACGCCCCAGCCGGCCTTGCTATTTTCTGTTAAAGCTGCTGTAACTGCTCCTTCAACTTCTGCTTTGAGAAAGCGAGCTTGCTGAGTCATCCAAATTAGCATCCAGCTTAGCATTGCGATCGCCACCATGCCCAACACGCCCTCTAATAGCTGTTTAATGACTGGTGCGTAAGGCTGCTCTGAGGTTGATAGTGCTGCGAGCAATCCATTGAAGATAATACCCACAATACCGCTAGCACCAATGCCGGCTGCGACACCTGCATAAACCCAAGAATTGAGGTGACTTTGCTCGGCTTTTTTGAGGCAAGCTAGTACAATTCCGACAACTAAGGTGGCTTCTACGCCTTCGCGCAGGGTAATTATAAAAGTGGGTATGGCTTCACTAAAATTCATTTTTTATAATCATGGGGCATGGGCATGGGGTATTGGTCATTGGTGAGTGGAAATAACCAATAACCAATAACCAATAACAACTAACTAATGATTAAATCAACTATAATCCCGCAGCATTTTTTTCAATTCTACTTGGTGCAATTCTTCTTGCCCAATCAAATTGCGGGCATATTCTTCCAAATAAACGCTGGAGTCGGTCACAACTTCAAGTAAAGATTTATACTTTTTGAGCGCTTTTTTCTCGTGATTTAAACTTTCTTCTAACAAGTCTTTCACCGAGTGTTTGTAGGTTTCTTCGATGGGAGCAATTTTCTGACTAGGATGCCCCTCTAAACCGGTGAGAATTTCTCCTGCTTGTTGGGCGTGGATTAGAGATTCTGTGGCTTGTGCTTTAAAAAACTGCACGATGGGAATCCGGTTTGGCCCTGTCACCATTAGTGAATAGTGGGTATAGCGCACGACACCTGCAAGTTCCCATTCCATGATGGTGCATAGCAGTTCCTGGGTTTTTTTCTCGTCAAGTTCTTTCATTTGTTGTTTTAGAAGTAGCAGACCCTAGAGGGCGCTGTTTATAATATCACATTTAAGTTAAAAATGAAAAGTAAGGTGCTGATGGCGCACCTTACCGGAGAGATGTTGTATGTGAGTTAGGGGTTAACTTCTAAGGTTCCAGTAGGAGCAAACACTACAGTAAACTTAGCAACTGGTGCTGCACTGTTACGGCTGCTAGTTTCGGAAGATTTCAGCAGATTTGGCAAAGGAGTTTCTTGGCTGTAATCCTTGGCTGGTTGATTGAGTGGCTCGAAATTGCCGATCGCCCCATCTTGACTTGTAGTGACTCGATACACTAGATTTTGATTGAATGTAGGGCTAGTTTGCCAACTTCGATCGATGCGATCGTAGACTTTGAGAGCTAACTCATCTAGTTTGACGCGATCCGTAATTTCTGCTGTGTGATTTGTTCCATCCACCGCCTGAACTTCCTGCTGGCCTGCTGATACAGGTACAGCTTGGACAGTCTTATCTGTAGGGCTACTCGCCATAGCCGTTTCAGTAGACGTATTAGTGAAAGGTACAACCTCTGGAGACTTGTCAGGCAGCTTTTTTTGGCTGTCAAGAGCTAAATAGGAATTATTAGCAGCCGGAAGCGCACTGCTACTGGCAATAGCTGGTTGGGCCAGCCCCTTAGCAACAGCATTAGCGGGATTTTGCCCCTCAATTGTCAAAGACTTGACGTGAAAACCGCGAAACTTTTCTTTTTGGCTAACACGCCACATTGCGATGGGAAAAGTCATAAAGAAAAGAGTTAAAACTCCGACGCTAACCCAAACTATTTTGTGCATCTCCCTGGCTGGGATCGGCTTATTTTTTGTCTCCATCATCAAACCTCACATTACTTAAGTTAACGGTAAATAGGGAAATAGAGGATGCCAGCACATAGCTGTGGCAGCAACCAACAAAGCAAACATCCAGAAAAATATGGTGCGGCTTTTAATGTTCTTATTCTTCCAGAGAGTATGGAGAATTGGCCAACTAATCAGCCAACCCACCAGCAACATAGTTTCTTTGCCAGTGTAACTGCCGATATTTCCCCACAATTCGCTATCCGTCTTGCTTCCGGGAATCCAAGTGCCGAGATTCCAAACAATTTTTTCTGTGGCTTTCGATGTGTCTGACAAGTGGTGAGTCACCATCATTGTAAAACAACCAATTGCTGCACTAATTACTGCGGCTGCGGCAGGCCCGGAAACACTAGGTGCTGTTTCTGCTCCTTCGGCTAAACCGCTGGGAAAGTGTTTTAATTGGCTCCAAAATTTCCCGTATACAGGTTCATTACCCGCATTATTTTGGCGGGATAATTGTCTAGTCATTGTAAAAATATCCTAATTTTGGTAATAGGTAATTAGCCGTTGCTAATGCTAAAGTCAACTAACTGTTAATTACAAAGCGTGGATTTTAGCCACACCAAGCCCGCTCACCATGCCGCCCATTGCGAAAAACATGATTGCCATCAAAGCCACGCAGGTAGCTGTTAAAACTGGGCGATTTTGCTTTTCTAAAATCGAGTTGCCATAGTTCCACAAAATCCACGCACAAGCTACTGTTAAAGGCAATGTAAACAGCACGCTAAATTCGTGATATTCCATCAAAACGTACTGCGCTAGAGGAGAGTTTTCTTTCAGCGCTGCTCTCGCTCCGCCGAAATCTATGCCTGCTCGATACCGCATATAAGCCCAATTGCCAGTAGCAATGGCCAAAAAACTCAAAAGAGTTGACCAAAAGGCTAATGTACGCATTTGTGGCAAGATTTTAGGGACACCCCGCAACAATGGAAATGCTAGATGTCCTGTATAAACCATTACCACTAATGCCAACATTGCACCCATGCCGTGAATGGTTCCCATCCACCGCTGCCAAGGGCTCGGATGCAGTAGGTTAACTAAAGGTAAAAACAGAAATAAACCAGCGGATAAAAAGCTAAGTCCGTAGACAGACACTTGAGCGATATCTAACTGTTTGGGAAATTCAGATGGAACTAAATCGGTACTTGAGTCTTGGGTTGAGTCCTGCACCACTGGCAAACATCCTGTAGGTTGTGCGGAAAATTACTTGAGAATAAGCGCATTAGTATTTTGAGTTTCTTGATAATGCAGCTCCTGCGGGGAAAGCCGATCGCACATTGGCGCGATCGACTACCGCAAACATACTGCTAACTATATTAAGTCGCAATAATTCGCACTTCTTAGTTTCTATAACACGCAATACTTTGGCTTTGACTAGCTATCTGCTAATTTCACTGCTGCGGTCGTCAAAATTTAATGCTATTTATTCTCAATAATTGACAATAAAGCCAATGAGAGATTTTCAGTAAATTCTTTAGATTTTTTTAATATTATTGTTTGAGGGTGACGGTGAATACAATTTTGCAGTTGAATCTGTAAACAAATATTGATAATTCTTATTAAAAAGCTTCTATTTAGGCGTGCTAGGTAAAATATCCGAATAATTCTTCAGGATTATTTAATCTAAAATTTCTCATCCTCAAAATTCAGCCTTTGAGGCGGTAATCTATATCCCATAAGCGATTGCCCGCCACCAATCCCCCGATCGCTCGATCGCACCAATACCCCCAGAGGGGGTTTTAAATTTTTGTAAAAAATAGTTGACTAAAGACTTGGAAGTTCTCTCGTTTGGGATAGATCGATGCACATACCTGATGGTTTCCTTTCACCGCCAGTAGCTGTTGCCACCGGCATAGCAAGCGCAGCAGTAATTGCTGTTGCCCTGAATCGAACCCGCGCCAGTCTTGGACTTCGACAAGCCCCAATCATGGGCTTAACTACAGCTTTCGTATTTGCGGCTCAGATGATTAACTTTCCCGTAGCAGGTGGCACCAGCGGCCACTTATTAGGAGGAGCGCTAGCTTCCGTGGTTTTGGGGAACCCTTGGGCGGCAACTTTAGCGATGAGCACAGTTTTTATAATTCAGAGCGTCTTGTTTGCCGACGGGGGCATCACCGCCCTGGGAGCCAATATTTTTAACATGGGGCTAGTTGGCATTTGGGTGGGCTGGTGGCTGTTGCAGCCATTGCAGCAACTCTTGGGAGGTTCCAGAAATCGTTTGCCGCTAGCTGCAGGGATTGCAGCCGCCCTTAGCGTCGTGGCTGCTTCGATTTCTGTGGCGATCCAATTGGCAATTTCTGGAACAGTAGGACTCAATATCGCATTGCCAGCAATGGTAGGGGTGCATATTTTAATTGGGATTGGCGAAGGGGTAATTACAGGCGGCGTTTTAACTTATCTCGTCAAAGTGCGGCCGGATTTATTGCCGGGACAACAGCCACAATTGCAGAAATGGGTAGTGCCAGTAATCGGAGTTTTATTAATTTCCGGGGTGCTTTCACTGTTTGCTTCAAGTTGGCCTGACGGGTTAGAAGCGGTAGCCGAAAAATACGGCTTTAAAGATCAAGAAGCTGTGGCGATCGAAAATCCCACTCCTTTAGCAGATTACACGGTTAAAGGATTAGAAGAACAGCCTATTGGTACTAGCATTGCTGGACTTTTAGGATCTGCCTTCAGCTTCGGCGCGGCTTTTGGGATTGCTCAGTTGGTGGTAAAACCTAAAGATGTCTAAACTCTCCATACCTTTTCGATTGCGAGTGTCTCTCACAATTGTGATTGGCATGGGTTTTCTGAAGACAGGCGCTTGGCTGTGGCTGGGAATTTATGGGGCGATCGCACTTTTGTGGTCATTTCGGCTCAGGGCTCCGGTACGAACCCTAGCGCAACTGTTAGGAGCAGAATTGGTTTTTCTCTCCTTATTAGTGCTGCCCCAAGGTTGGGAACGCGCCAGTTTTCTGTTGCTGCGTTCCCTAATTTGCCTGCTAATTATGAACAGCTTCCTGCTAACTTTGCCACCCCACAGTTTCGGAATCGCCCTCAAAGGATTACCCCTACCAGCAGGTTTGCAAGAGATTGTACTTTTAACAGGACAATACTTAGAAATCCTGCTGGCCGAAGTCAACCGCATGAAAATATCTGCCCAACTCCGGGGCTTGTCCGGTACCGGAGGATGGCTGCGTTACGCCAGTGCTTCCATGATCGGAGCGCTTTATTTGCGAAGTCTCGATCGGGCAGAAAGAGTACACGCAGCCATGCTAATTCGCGGGTATCAAGGAGCTTTACCTGCTGACTCAAAATCAACACCAAAAGAGCGACTCTGGCTGACAGTAGCAATTTTAATGGCAGCAGGATTAACAATAGCTTCTTATGGTAACTGGTAATTTAGAAGGGGCAATTGGTAATTTGTAATTGATTAATTCATGCCTCTACCTTTTGCCTTCTCCCTTCCCCTCTCTGCGCCCTCTGTGCTCTCTGCGGTTAAATACTCTTAATCCTAAAATCGAGGAAAATAAAAATTGACTATACTCAAATCCGTGCCAACAATCGAAGTAGAAAACTTAGTATTCGGATATCACGATCAAAAGCCAATATTGCGGGGAATTTCTTTTACTTTGCAACCGGGAGAAAGAGTTGCCCTACTCGGCCTGACAGGTGCTGGTAAAAGCACTTTGCTCGAAAACTTGATCGGCTTAAAAGTGCCTCAATCCGGTGAGATTAGAGTGCAGGGAAAAAAGTTGGAACCGAAGACTTTATCGCAGGCACGCAGGCAGATTGGATTTTGCTTTCAAGATGCTAACGACCAGCTATTTATGCCCACTATTTTAGAGGATGTCATGTTCGGGCCGCGCAATTACGGAGTGCCGCCGGGAGTTGCGCGCGATCGAGCTTTAGCGCTATTACACGAATTTGGTTTAGTAGAATTTGCCAACCGTTCTGCCCACGAACTTTCGGGAGGTCAAAGAAGGTTAGCAGCCTTGGCAGCAATTTTAGCATTAGAGCCGGCAATTTTAATCTTAGATGAGCCGACTAATGGACTAGATCCCTCGTGGCGGCGTCACTTGGCGTCAGTTTTGTCCCAATTGCCGATCGAGGTAATTTTGATCGCTTCTCACAATTTGAATTGGATCGGGAAAACAACTCAAAGGGCTTTAGTTTTGGCGGATGGCGAGATTAAAATTGACAGAAAAACCCAAGATTTGCTGGCAGACAAATCCACTCTCGAATATTACAATTTGCCGCCAGATTGGTAATTAACCATTGTTTATTAGTCATTACATAAAGTAGTCATAACTAACCACAAGCGATATGTCTCATGGAAAGTGGGTTGTTTGGGGCAACGGCGTTCTAGTAAACTTTAGAGTTGATCGGGAAAGAATTTCCCACTATTACTGGGTTTGCAGGCAAAAATCATGAAGGTAGCCGTATTCAGCACCAAATCTTACGATCGCACATTTCTGGAAGCAGCGAATGTCGGCGACAAACACGATTTAGTTTTTTTTGAACCGCGTCTGAACCTGGAAACCAGCGTTTTGGCTGCTGGATTTCCGGCAGTCTGCGCGTTCGTAAACGACTCCTTGGACGCGAAAACGCTGCTTAGCATTGCCGAAAAAGGCGTTCGCTTGCTGGCCCTGAGATCCGCCGGATTCAATCACGTCGATTTAGCAGCAGCGAAGGATTTAAATCTAACTCTCCTCCGAGTTCCGGCTTATTCTCCCTACGCAGTGGCCGAACACGCAGTCGCTCTGATTTTGTCCCTCAACCGCAGAATCCATCGGGCCTACAACCGCGTCCGCGAAGGCAATTTCGCCCTAGACGGCTTGTTGGGTTTTGATCTCCACGGCAAAACGGTGGGAATCGTCGGAACAGGCAGAATTGGCGCAATTACTGCCCAAATTCTGCACGGATTCGGGTGTCACCTGCTGGGATACGATGTTTACCAAAACCCGGATTGCCTCGCCCTAGGCATGGAATACGTCGCACTCCCCGAACTGTTCGCCACCTCTGATATTGTCAGCCTCCACTGTCCGCTGATACCGGAAACTTACCATTTAATCGGTGCAGAGGCGATCAAGCAAATGAAACCGGGGATGATGCTGATCAATACCAGCCGCGGTCAGTTGATTGACACTAAAGCTGTTACCAAAGGACTGAAGTCTGGTATAATTGGCTACCTCGGTTTAGATGTTTACGAACAAGAGACGGATCTGTTTTTTGAGGATTTGTCAAATCACGTCATTCAAGACGACGTATTTCAGCGTTTGCTGACTTTCCCCAACGTCCTGATTACCGGACACCAAGCTTTTTTCACCGAGGAAGCTTTGAAAAATATCGCCGAAACCACGATCGGCAATATCACCGATTTTGAACAAGGACGCCCTTGCCCGAATCAAATTGACCTCGATCAAGTGAAAAAATGAGTCAAAAGACCGATTTAGCAACGAGGGGAATTGTTTACAATCAAGTCTTATCCTTATTTTTGCTTGCAATTTGTGAAGCTCTGCCTTAGTCTCATCAATTAGTCCCTGCAGCGCGAATGCTGTGCTAATTGCCGGAGAATTATACTGGCAGCAATTCACAGCCTGCAATTTTACCTGACAACGGAGGAAGTATCCAATGACACAAGCTAACTTTTCGGACGAGACACAAACAGTTACTGAAGTCGTCACAGTAGACCTGGTGGAGGACAAACCGGGGGTAATGACTACAGTGACAACCACGGAAACAACGGCGAGCCAGTTCCAAGATATTAAAGACCAAGTTATTACAATTTTGTCGGAACTCCCAGCCTATCTCTCTAATTTTTTTGCTGACTACCAAAAGCCCCTCATAACTGTTGGTTTAATTCTGGCAGGCGGTATTAGTATTAAGGTAATGCTGGGAGTTTTAGGTGCTCTTAATGATGTCCCTTTGGTAGCTCCAATTTTTGAGTTGATTGGCATGGGATATACGGGTTGGTTTGTTTACCGGTATCTGCTCAAGGCTTCTAATCGCCAAGAGTTGTTAACGGAAATTGATTCTTTAAAAGAACAAGTTGTAGGGAAAGATTCTTAGAGGAAGTCATTAGTCATTAGTTAGTGGTTATTTGTTATTTGTGAGGCTATACCAATAACCGATAACAAGTAACCAGCAACCAATGCCCAATGCCCAATGCCCAATGTCCAATCTTAATTTGGATGGCAAACTTGTTGCAAAGTGGCGGTAAATTCGGGGTAGGAAATGGCAGCAGCTTCTGCCCGGTGAATGTTAGTAGTACCTGTGGCGTTGAGGGCTGCGATCGCCAAACTCATCGCTATTCTGTGGTCGGTGTAGCTGTCAACATCCGCACCGGTCAAAGGAGTTCCCCCGGTAATTTCTAAACCGTCGGGTAACTCGGAAATTTGGGCTCCCATGCGGTTGAGTTCGGCAGCAGTCACGGCCAGCCGATCGCTCTCTTTGACTCGCAACTCGGCCGCATCTCGAATTATTGTAGTACCCGACGCAAAGATCGCCGCTACTGCCAAAATCGGGATTTCGTCAATCAGTCGGGGAATTAAGTCGCCCGCAATGGTGCATCCCCGCAATTGGCCGGAACTGCGAACCAAAATATCCGCTACAGGTTCTCCGGCGGCCTCTCGCTGATTTTGCAGTTCAATATCGGCCCCCATCATTTCCAAAGCTTCCAAAATGCCTGTACGAGTTGGGTTGACGCCGACATTTTCGACTAGGAGTTCCGAACCCGGGACGATCGCCCCAGCAACTAGCCAAAATGCCGCCGAACTAATATCCCCCGGTACAATCACATTCTGCCCTTGCAGTTGTGTCGGCCCAGTAACTGTCACGCTACAAGTTTCTGGATCGACGCTCAATTGGGCTCCAAACGCTCGCAGCATCCGTTCGCTGTGATCCCGCGACAGAGCGGGTTCTGTGACTGTAGTTTCTCCCTCCGCCATCAAACCGGCGAGCAAAATGCAAGATTTAACTTGAGCCGAGGCGATCGGAGAATGGTAGTGAATCGGTTTTAACTGCTGTCCTAGTATCGCTAAGGGAGCTAAAGAATTGCTCTTTCGACCCCAAATTTGCGCTCCCATAAGTTGCAGCGGTTTAATGACGCGCGACATGGGGCGCGATCGCAGAGAACTGTCACCCGTTAGCGCAAAAAAACGCCCCGGATGAGACGCTAAAATTCCCAACATTAGCCGCATCGTTGTGCCGGAATTGCCAGCGTCCAAGACTTCTACAGGCTCCTCTAACTCGCCAATTCCGACGCCCGTGACTGTCACCCGTTCCGCGTTGAGTTCAGAAACTTTGGCCCCCAGGAGCGAGAAACATTTAGCCGTGCTGCGGGGGTCTTCCCCTAGGAGTAGTCCCTCAATAGTAGTTTCACCTTGGGCGATCGCACCCAACATCAAAGCTCGGTGAGAAATCGACTTATCGCCCGGAACTCGAATCCTGCCCACCAGTGACAAGCCCGAGGCCGGTTTTTTAATGCTTAAAGTTTGGCTTTTGTCAAGAAGCGTAGTAGTGATAATGTCAGCTTGCATTGAGATAAACTAGGATTGGATGGCGTTAGCTATCCTACCTTTTTCCCAGTCCTAAGTCAGTCGTCTTTTGTACGGGCTGCGGGTTTTTCCCCAATGTGTCCGGTTAACTTAAAGGCTGATTAAACTCGCCCGGAGACTCCGCTGTCAGTTCTCGAAGACACAGGAGTGCGGACGCAACGGCACGGATTTCACATTAATTTCACCTTAATTTCACAAATATTATCCGTGTATCTGCGTAGATTTCATGTCCTGCTATCAGTTATCGACCAGATGATTGAATTTTGACTGAACAATTTTAGATTTTCGATTGCGAGTTGTAGGTTTTTCATTTTTTTAAGCAAAAGCTCCGGAATTTGGAACCCAGCCAATCTAAAATCTAAAATCTCAAGCCTACAATTTCAAATCTCAAACTGCCCGATCCACCACAACTCCTAAACTTTTATTTATGCTGACCCATCACCGCAAGCCTGTAAGTTTATCGCTGGTATCCACAGATTTACCTTTGTGGTCAGTCGTTGAAACCGCTGCTACGGTTTATCAAAAAGACCGGGATCGCTTTCACTTGTTGTTACACGAACCAGCAATAATCGATCGCGAATTTTCCGACGGTTCCGACGCATCTGGGGAGCAAGTTACAATCTTGCCCCTAACTACAAAACCCCGGTTGCTCTGGCTAGAAGTTTCGCCCTATCGAGTCATTATGACCATGCAAGGAAACGGCAAATACAGCTACCGCCACTGCTGGGAACGAGGAATGTACGGCCTGAGCCGTTATTGGCTTCAGGGCGAATCGCTGGCGACTCCCGAACAGTTGCGACTCCGCAACTTCACTCGCAACTTGACGCTGACAGGAAAGCCGGAACCGGATCACTTGCGGTTAGAATACGAGTTGTGGTCGGAGAAAGTACAACTCGGTCGCTATATTTTGAATCTAGAAATTCATCACTAAATTGGGTAATTGCAAAGGGGTAGATAGTAGGTGAAGGCGACGCATTCCTCAAATTCATTCACCCCCCGTGGTTTGTTGGGGTTCGCGTGGCCATCTCAAAACTCAAAACTCTTAGCCTTTAGCGATCGCCCTTACAATAATTAATCAGTTTGCTAGTCAAAGCGTCTTGATTTGCGGCTGCTTGATTCGCCTGTTGGCCGGCTCTAATAATATCTGCTTGAGCGGTTTGGATTTGCTCTCGACCTTCTATACTTGTAGAAGCGAGATTTCCAGCCTGAAGACTTTTGCTTATGTCGCCGAGTGCTTGACTAATTTCCTGGAATGATTTAACCGATGGCTGCTGAATTTCTTTGAGGGTTGGATCTGTTATTCGCAGATCCTCAAGTTCATTCGCTATCAGGTTCAAATTTTTAGCTAAATTGTCGGTCGTTGTAGCATCGTTGCTGTCTTTATCAACCTCAAGGAGAGCGTTGCCTTTGTTGACAATTTCAGTAAATTTAGTACACTGGACAGCTCGGCTATCGCTGCAACTAATCGTCAGCGTACAGCAAGCAACAACTATCAACAGGATGGCAATCTGTTTGCGAAAAAAGTACATGAACCCTCGGTTGCAAAAAAAGTAGATTCTGGGATTTTGTCGTAGAGTGCGTCAGCGATTAGCCGATATATCGACTGTCGAAAAACTTTCGCGACATTCAGACACGCTCTACTAAGCTAAACTACGTACCTGTTTAGGAACTATGGTCAAAAACAGCAATAACCTAAAGAAGGGAAGCATTTGGGGATATCTTACCCTGCTTTTGCCTATTTCCTTGACGGCGGTTGCCAGTTTCGAGTCGGGAAGGATGTTTTGGGCGATCGCCACCACAGCGGGCATTGCTTGGGCTTACAAACTCTACCACCAGCAGCAAAAACATAAACTCGCTCATTTAGACTCGGTTTTCTATAAGTTGATCAAGGAAAATCAAGGGCGAGTTACGGCTTTGGATTTGGCGATGAATGCGAAACTCCCCGGAGAAAAAGTTCAAGAGTATCTCGACGAACGAGCTTCTGAGTTTGCCGCAGATTTTGAAGTGACGGAACAAGGCGGAATTTTGTATTATTTTCAAATAGCTCCACCTGTCAATCAAAGCGAAACAGCTAATGCGGGAATAGCTGTTCAAGAGCCTCCCACAAATCGGGAAAAAGCACAAGATAAAAAACCAAATTTATTCCCCCTTGCTCAAACCAAGACTCCTCAAAAGCCCAAAATCTCTTTTACCCAGACGGAACTCTCCCGCAGGTTCAAAGTCCACGCAACTACGATCGGCAAGTGGAAACTTAAGCCGGAGTTTGCTCAGTGGAGCCGCGAAAAAGACCCGGAGGATCTCGCCTGGGAATATTCTACAGAAAACAAGCGATTTTATCCCAAAGATTGAGTTTCTCCGGTCTTCGCCAAAATATATCAAGAAACCCGGTTTATACGACGCTCTGCGGTTAGTAACCAAGAATTTGGGAAGAAAGCGGGTTTCTGAGAGATGAGCGCGTCCTGGACTAATTGTACTGCCGTTGACCGAGCAACCTCTTTAGGTTATTTTAAGTAAAATCGTGTTTTGCTGAGTCTGCCAAATAAAAATCGGTAAATTCGATCGTCCTATCTGTGACTTTTTTCTCCTATGTCCAAAACAACCTTGCGAGTAGTCGCCCGCCTCGCTGCCTTTCCTGACAAAGTAGCAGAACTTAAATCTCTGCTGCTGAGCATTATGGAGCCCACTCGCAAAGAAAAAGGCTGTATCAAATACGAACTCCTGCAAAATCAAGCCGATCCCACAGATTTTACCTTCGTTGAAGAGTGGGAAAGTGCAGATTTGCTCGAACTACATCTCGGTTCAACTCACATTCAAGACGCCGTGCAGAAATTAGACGGTTTGGCCGTTGGACCTCCAGATATCCGTCGCTATGAATTGCTAGCTTAATCTGGTTTTTATAGCAATTTGATTAATGTTTGTGAATTAGCTTCGACCCCCCTAGCCCCTCTTAGTAAGGGGGGGACAAGAGTTCAGTTTAAATTGAAGCAGAGCTAAAAAAATTATGACAGTAGCAACAATAAAACAGTTATTTATTTATCCAATTAAAGGGCTGACACCCCAAGCAATGTCGGAGTTTGCTTTAACAGCCGGGCACGGAATTAAGGGCGATCGAGCTTTTGCCCTCATGTTTGCAGATAATCGGGAAGCTGCAAAGATGCCAGCCCAAAATGTGCCTTGGATGAGCAAAAAACATTTTGCTGTTCAAAATGATTGGCCTTTGTTAGCAGCTTTAGAATGCGATTATCAACCGGAAACGACGATTTTAACAGTCAAGCGTGAAGGAGTTGCAGTGTTATCGGCAGAAACGAACACAGCAGCGGGGCGCGATCGCATCGGCAGTTTTTTCACAGAATATTTGGCGGCAATTGAACCCACAAAAGAAGCGAGACACCCGCAGTTTGCACCTTTGCACTTAGTCGGCGACAGCAGCGGCGAAACTCGTTATCCCGATCGAGAACCCGTACACATCTCTTTACTCAGTCAAGCCACATTAGACCAATTAACAGAAATTGCTGTTCAAAACATTGACGTGGGCCGATTTCGTCCGAACATTGTGCTAGAAGGTATGGCAGCTTGGTCAGAATTTGAGTTGATTGGAAAACAGTTTCAATTAGGCACGGCGCGCATAGAAGTTACAGCACGAATCGGTCGCTGTGTCAATATAGAAGTGAATCCAGAAACAGGCGATCGAGATATTTCCCTACTCAGTTTACTCCAAAAGGAATTCGGTCACGCACAGACTGGAGTTTTAGCCAAAATTATCAATAGCGGCACAGTTAAAATCGGCGATGTTTTGACTTCTTATTAATAAAAAGCGATATCAAGATGGTGAATGCTGCCTAACTTCTTCTACGGGTAAACTCAGTGATTCTGCCACTTGCTCTGTATTCAATCCCATTGCCAACAACCGAGGGATGGCATCCCGCCGCGCTTGGGCTTCTGCACTCAAAGCCTGCTCTGCTAAGGAAGCTCGTTCTGTACCTGTCAGCAGCAAATTGCCCTCGCTGTCCCACCACCGCAGCCACAGCATTGTCTGGTTTTGATAACTGCCTTGCCACAGTCCTAATTCTACGCCCATGGGCGCGATCGGATAATGACCGCGCGAGTTCGGCAGCAACTGCTGGTAAAACCCATTGTTCAGGTTGTAAACCTCCAGCCTGCCAGTATTGATTTCATAGATGCCATAAAACGGAATCCGCATGATCCGCTCATATACCCAAAACTTCCCAGGTCTTTGCGCCGCTCCAACTTCCGAGTAGGATAGTGGGGTGGTGTCCCGCTCTTCTGAACCATCTCCTGATGCGAACTCCAAAGCAATCATCGGAGCCATAAATTCCCGCCACAGCACGTAAGAGCGACGAATCTGATTTCCTAGTGTTGGTGGCACATTGGGCACGTAGAACCAGTCTGGAGCTTCTGCTCCCTTTTCAAGCGGGTCAGTTTCTCGCCAGTAGATGCCGCAGTCTTGCCCTATAGCATATTGCCCATCGGGATGAAGCCGTTGCAATACCGACCCGATAGAATCAGTCAAAAGAATGCTCTGGGGATGCTCCTGAAAATTCTTCACAAAAGTGCCGTCTTCCTCTGGCAGTTGAGTGTGGTCGGGGAAAGGAGAGGGAAGGACAATTTTTTCGGTTGCCTGGGTCATGCTACCTCTCAAGTATTGCAGCTTACCTGAATATCTTAACTCATCCTGCTTCCGGCACTCTCACCTTATTACCAATTAAGTTCAGAAAACTCGTTCCAAAATGTTGAACCTCCAAAAAATTAGCATAAGCAGGAGTTGACTTGTAAACTCTAAAAGTCCGCATAATTCCTAAAGTCGCGGCACTTTCCAGCGGGCCGATAAAGCTAGTATCCCTATCCAAAAAATGAGACTGCTTAGCCCAATGTGCCATTTGTTCCGCATTCAAAAAATAGCAGCCGGAATGAGGATTCAACGCCCGCTCAAAAGCGACTGTTTGTTCCATGATTTTTCCCATTAACTGCCGCTGCTCCTCTACATTTTGAAATGGAGAAGTCGCTGAGTCTGCTAAATCACCATCAACATATGCTTTAAAAACCGCGCCTTTAGGCGATATTTCATAGCGATTAGGTTGCAGCAAATTGCCATTTCCTCCGTGATGCGTAAACCACTTTAGTTTACTAAAAAACCACGGATCATGCAGCACTAAATCATCTTCCAAATAACAGAAATAATCGTATTTGTTAAGACACGCTCGCAAAACTGCTTGACACTCAAACCCCAACAGCAGCGGTTCGCATTTTGTAGCATGGTGCATAAAACATCTGGGCTGCACTGGCAGTTGAGGCAACAGATGATAACCTTGAGTAGTGCAAACAACAATGTCAATTTCGTGCTGTTGAGATTGATTGGCTGGGATAGTTGCACATTCGCTAATGTCAATCATGGACTGAGATTTGCCGTACAAAGCTTGCAGCGATGTCACGCAAGCGGTTAAAGCATTTAGTCGTGGTTGCGGATCATTTCGTTGGGAAGCGTGTTTCCCGTCGCCGCTGGGATTGTAAAAGTGAGCAATAGTGAATAGAATTCGCATTGGTGTGGAGTAACTATTAGAAATTAAACAATAAAACAGAACGATCGCACAATAACCCGTATAAATCTTACCGCATTTAGTCACCAAATAACTCCGGCAGGCGATCGCGCAACTCAGCATTTAAACGTGGCAACTCGTCCCGCATCTGTAAGTACCAATCTCGCCGCTGTCGGTAGTGTCCGCACAGCAAGCGGTTGTCCCGCACCCATTCGTAAGCATTCGCGGCTATTTTCCGGCGCCGAGAAGTGTCAGAAATCAGCGAATTTAGTTTGGTTTCAAACTCTTTTTCATATCTATAAATCAATCCTGTTTCACCTTCGACAATCGAATGTTCGTAAACAGTGGGACTGGCCAGCACCGCTACTCCCCGCGCTGCACATTCAATAAATTTTAAGTCGGATTTCGTTTCGTTAACCGGGCTGGAAACAAGCGGCAGCAAAGCTATATCGCAACTATACATGATTTCTTGATACCGTTCGTAACTGCAAAACGGTTCAAATTCTTTTTGCGGTATTTTCAAGGATTCAAAAAATTTTCTGTCGTGGATTACTTTAACTCTAATCCGGTGCTTGTGGGCAACTAAAACTCGATTGAGTGCTGCCATAATCGGCTGCCAATCTTTTTCGCGGTTGAGTGCACCAAAAAAGATTGTGACTGTATCTTCTGCGGGATAAACTCGCGGCGGAGGTAGATAAGCTAATTGATTGGGAAATACAGCAACATTTGGATTGTATTGGCGCAAAATTTTTGCGAGGGGTTCTGTAGAAGTTTGAACGCAATGACAGCCGCGATAGCTGAGGTAATTATTATCTGCATATTCGCGGCGGCGGATGGGATTGTCGTCAATTTCAGCTACTATTAAATAGCCTTGTTGCAGCAGTTCTTTGAGTTGGGGAATATAGCCGGGATATTGCATGATTGTCCGCTGCCAGATGAAGACTTTTTCTTCTCCAGACAGCGGCGGAATTAACTCTGCTTTTTTCACGCCGGATACGGTGCGGACACCGGGAATTGTAGCGCTAAATTTGTCCGGTTCCAAAACTCGCACACGATCGCACCCTGTAGGAGCCATAATGATAGTCTGAATCAGCAGTCTGCGCGCAGGTACGGTCGATTTGGTCGATCGCACGATATAATGTTCAGCACCGGTTTCCGTAGCAAAACTGCTCGATGTGAGCTCTAAAGCCTTTACCATTGGATGCAGTAATTCTTGAAAGTGGACAAAATTTTCGGTTTTGTGTCCCTTCCCTTGAAATTCATAAACCTGCAATCCGGCTTGAGCAAATAGTGATTTAATACTTTCTAGGGTAAACCAGTGCTGCATCTTGTTGTCGGGATTCTCCCACTGTCCCCGCAACAGATTGACAATTCGCCGCCAGTATTGAACATTAGGGATTCTAGCGAGAATTTGCCCCTCTGGATTCAGCAAACTACTGTACTGCTTGAGGACTTCCCAAGGGTTTTTGAGGTAGGGTAGCAAGTCGCCAAAAACCAAACAATCGACGGTTCCTGGGGCGATGTCGAGACTTTCGAGAGCAATTTCTTCAATATCGGCCACCGTCACCCAGTTTAGCCGATCGACTGCTATTTTAGCTTTTTCTCGATCGCATTCAATGCCAATATACTGACAATGGGGATTGATCAGCTTGTACTGTTCGCCCGTCGATCCCGTACCGCAGCCAATTTCAACAATGACTTTAGCATCCGGCGGTAGCAGCTTCAAGAAGTCGTGGTTGGCGCGATCGATCACTTTGTCTAAAATTCCTGATTAGTTGATCGTAAAATAAAACAGAGCAACCCATGCCGACAGACAACCAGCCGAAGGTTAGCATTGCGATGCCAGTATACAATGGCGATCGGCACATTTGTCAAGCCTTAAATTCTCACTTGCGAACTTTTTTTATTTTCTATTCTCTTGGTCTGCGTTAAGAGCGTTTCCTTTAAATCTTATTCACCAATCCTACAAGGATTGCTATATTTGAGCATACTAAGTATGGAAGACCCGTTTTTGGATACTTAAACTAATATTTAAGGACAGTAAGTACGAAGCCGCCTATTTTTTTATTTTTTAGCAAGCCCCAACACTTCTGTCTCACATCTCATCACTTCAAACCTAATAATAAGGCGATTCCGCCGATCGCACCAACTACCCCCAAAACAGCCCGAATGCTGACTTTTTCGCCCGCCAGCACGGCTAAAGGCAGTATAAACAGGGGACTGGTAGAACTGAGTGTTTGAGCGATTGCTGCGGGTGCATATTTCAGCGAAGTCTGTTGCAGGAAAATTCCGAGATAGGTTCCTAAAAAAGCTGCCAGAATTATGGCACCTAATATTTGTGAGGATTTTAGTTGTTTGAAACTGTCAAGGTTTGTTGGCTTAAAAAAGCACAACATGACTGCCATACCACCGCTCAAACGCAAGGCGGCTGTCCACAGGGGATCAATATCTATTTGAGTGAAGGCAGCGCGGGATAAAATTGCTCCAACGGCGTGGGTTGTTTGTCCTAATAAACTAATACCTAATCCCTGCCAAAGATGTTTTGATGATAAGGTTGTTTCGGCTGTTCGTTCGGCAATTACCCAAGCTACGCCACAGATTGTTAAAAGAATGCCAGTACAAGCAATGGGCGATAACTTTTCTTGCAAAAATATTAAGCCCAATAAAGCTGTTAAAGGGGGAGATAGGGTTTCTAAAAGTAGCGTTCGCCTCGCCCCTAAATATTTTAAGACGATAAAGAAAGCGGTGTCTCCGATGCCAATTCCTAGGCCGCCGCTAATCAGCAGCATTGCTAAAATATTAGGGTTGATTGCGGGTAAAGATTTTCCTAAAATTAGTACAGTGGCAAGGATCATGAAAAGGGCGATCGCACCTTTGAGCAAGTTTAGCACCACGGCGGGGATTTGCTGTCCTACTCGCTGCCAGATGGTGGAAGATAGAGCCCAGACAAATGCAGCGCCTAAAGCGGCGATTTCACCCATAAAATCTGTTGAATGTTGACTGTTGACTGTTGACTGTTGACTGTTGACTGTTAACTGTTGACTGTTGTCATTAGTTACCAATTCGCAATTCCCTATGCCCGATTCCCGATGCCATATAAATTAGGGTTCCCGGTGGCCTACCTGGAACCCTAGGTTTATTAAGCTTTTTTAGCAGTGGGCGGTGAACATAAATCAATACCATCATGTCCGAATAGAGGAAAGAAGCAATTCGCTTGCGGTTTGGGATTGCTTCGTTCCTTTCTTCGGACACCCAATATATATGTCTACCTACTGATTAACGTTGTGGTAATTGCGGAGGTTGGGTAGGTTGAAATTGTGACCGCATATCTGTTCTTACCCAAGAACCAAAACGATCGGGACGAACGCATTCAGCATTATCTAATTCGTCTTTGAGTTTAGTGGCGAAAGATTCAAACATATCGACTAACGCCTGACGATCTGTTAAGCAACCTTGGAGAGCAATAAGTTGTTCCAGCGTCCAGTTATACAGTTGAGTGTCCCCTTGTTCAATGCGTAAATAGAACTGATTCTCAAACTGTGCCAGATTAGAGTAGAAGTTCTCAACTTCTGCCTTGATCAAGTTCATATCCAGGTAGAATTGTTGCTGTTTCAAATCTGCAAAAATCGTATTTTTGAGGTTCTGCGTGAAGTTTTGGTTCAGCTCATTTTTGACGATAGTAGAGACATCATTACGGAAGTTGAGAATCTTGTTATCCAAGCTAACATTAATGCGATTGTCAAGATCGTTGACAATATTATTAGTCACTAACTGCACGTTGCTAGTGCTAGATTGATTAACAGCCGTATTGATGCGAGCATCAATGTTAGATTCAATCTGCTGAATGACCAGATTTTTAATGTTTTGGCTTTGGTCAGCAATTTTGAGATTAACTACCGCATTAATCCGCTGATCCATGTCGTGTTGAATTTGCTGAACAATTTGAGTGTTAATATCTTGAGATAGATTAGACACTTTCAGGTTCACGACATTATCGATGCGTTGATCGATGTAAGTTTGCATCTGCTGAATCACCAGGTTCTTCACATTCTGGGTTTGATCAGAAATCTTGATGCTCACCACATTCTCAACACGCTGATCAATAGTATGTTGGAGTTGCTGAATTACCTGATTAGTGATCTCTTGAGATTGATTGGCGATTTGGACATTAACGGAGTTACTAATGCGCTCATCAATATCAGTCGATATTTGATTAATTACCTGGGTATTAATCTCTGTAGACTGATTTGCAACTTTGATGTTAACTACATTCTCAATCCGTTGCTCAAGTTCAGTTTGCATTTGCTGAACTACGAGGTTCTTAACTTCTTGAGTCTGATTAGCCACTTTGAGATTAACGACGGCCTCAACACGCTCATTGAGTTCGGTTTGCATTTGTTGCAGCACTAAGCTTTTAATCTCTTGGGTTTGTTCAGAGATTCTTAAATTCACCTGCTCGCTAACAATGCGGGGGATTCGGGAAATAAATAAGTCGTTGAGATTTTTGTTGAAGTATCCCGACCAATTGTGGAAATTCTGATTAAAACTAACTTCCATTTGTTGGGTAAGAGTTTTAAGCATAAACTCCAGCCGTGCTACCTTCATCGCTAAGTCTTTAGCTTGAGTTTGATAGCCTTTAAGCAGCCATTTTTCCAAATTGTCCCAATAAGCTTCTTTTTTCTCGTTCGGGTCACCTGTTACTGTGATGGAAGTATTGATTTGGGCTGCCATTTGCTGCCACATTTGTTCCATCTGATCTTGGTCAAAAGTGAAGTTAAATCCACTGCCAATATTGATATTTTCAGTCCCCGAGCTAGTTGTACCACCAGTGGTAACTGGTATACCACCAGAGCTAGTTGTACCACCAGTGGTAACTGATACACCACTAGAGCTAGTTGTACCACCAGAGCTAGTTGCGCTACCACCAGAGCTAGTTGCGCTACCACCACCCACTACACTAACAGTGCTGTCGCTGCTGCCACTAACAGTGCTGTCGCTGCTGCCCGTACCAGGCTTTACTGATGACTGTGCATATTCTTGGGCTACTTCTAGATCACTGATGTTATTGATTTCTAAAACAACTTGCCCTTCGTTATCTTCTATGTATGTATCAAAAAAGAAGCCGGAGAGGGTGGTTTTTTGTTTGACTTCAAAAATAACTTCATCTTTGAAGCCATTTAAGGAACACCAACTTTCGCTAAGTTCAATTCCTGTCAACTTGGAGATAAATTTTCCCCCTTGAATCAACAGTAACGCCCAAGGTTCTAATTGGAAATTTTTGGCTTCTGCTCCATAAGTGGCATTGCTTTCCCGAATTTTGACGCGATAGTTCCCTGGGGCTAACTCGATAGAATTAGCATTGGCTTTTTTAAGAGTTGAGAGATAATTGCCATCAAGCGGATAGCAGTTCGTCTCGCTATCAACGGTTAAAGTTTGGGGATTCTGTTGATTGCCAGTGATTGAAACAGTTACTTGGCCTTCATTATCATCACTATAGGTATCAAAGAATAAAGCACAGACTACAGCTTTTTCTTTGATCTCAAACTGCAATTTGTCGTTATAGCCGTTTAAAGTTGCCCAAGTTCCACCTGTCTCAACACCTGTCTTTGTGTTGATAAAGGTACTGCCATCAAGTCCATAAATCCAGAGAAAAACAAAAGGCTCACCAACGGTATTGTTGGCACTATAACTGTAAGTACCACTGGTAATTTGGATGTCAAAAGTTCCTTTGTTTAATGTCAGAGACTTAGCAACATTTTGTTGCAAGTTATTCATCTGATCGGTATTGATAACGTAACAGTTTTCTTTGGTATCAATTGTTAACAGTTTCATAGTTGCCTCCCTAGTTGTAGTAGTTGTTTGTGCCGCTTGTGTAGCTTCAGTGTTAACTTTTGAAGTGATGGTTGCGCTCACTTCTGCTGCTGGTTGATAAACCGCAATTCCTGCCCAACGACCGCTAGGCTTGGTTTGAGCCACTAATGTGCCTTTACCGGTCTGGGTATTAATGCGGATTAATTGACCGTCTTTTCCCAAGTTAAAAAATCTGCCAGTAACGCCATAAAGGACATTGCCAACAAATTCCATACTGCCAATACCAGGAAATCCGGTATCACCAATAGTTTTAACTTCGCTAGTATCGAGATTGCATCTAGCAAGTAATTTCTTCTTTTGGTAGCCAATTAATGTGATATATGCTATGCCATTGCTATCAAAGGCAACTTCACCACAGTTGTAGTCTTTATTAGCTACGGTAGCTACTGGTGTACCTTTTCCTGTTTTGATATCAAGGGCAATCAGTTGTTTAGCTGTGGTGGCATAAAGGGTTTGACGTTGGGCATTATAAGCCAAGCCGGCTGTAGCAAAGCCCGTATCCCCAATGACAGCCGTATCGCCCGTTTTGATGTCAATTTTTACGAGCTGCGTTGTGTCGCCTTCTCGATCGATGCCATAGAGCTGTGAATCAACAAAGGCAATATCATACACTTCTGTAATGATCTCACCGATGAATGTTGCTTTACCTGTGGCTAAATCAAGAGTATACAGTTTACTTAACTGATTTGAGACACAATCTTGGATATACACTGTCCCTGGAACCATAGCTAAATCCAAAGAAGATCTATTGCTTGCCTGATTACTCATCTTTTTCTGTTTTTATTACATAAAAAAGCAGATGAAAGTAACAGTGCGGTTGGTCATCAGTTATTTCAACTGATTTTGGGAAAATACTCGGCTAGCAACGACAGCCACCAGCGAGTGCGAGATAAAGTGATCAGAGATGCAGTTGGAGCTGCTTGGCTATTGAGCACAGAGCGCTTTATTAAGACATCACTAGCTTTCCTCGCAGTGGGCGGGGAGAGAATCGAACTCTCATACCTTTCGGTGTCAGATTTTGAGTCTGATGCGTCTACCAATTTCGCCACCCGCCCTTTGTGTTGGTTTCACCCTAATAACACACCGATCCATTTCCTGCCAGCAAAGATTCATAATCTTTTGAACTTGCTCAGCGATCGATCTCTCTGGCGCGCTATACTGGTACAGGATGGGACAAATGAGCCGTCTGAGCTTGTTTGAGCATATCTCCCAGTTGAGTGGTTCTGAGGTCGTCGTAGGATCGCGCCTGCGCCAAAAACGCATCTACATTCAGTTTTTGGTAATCACTTAATGTGATATATGCTATTAGACTTGTTTTGCAAAACTTTTAAGAAATCATAATCGAGGTTGCTGATGACGGTATTTCCGTTAGTGCTGATAACTCAGCATCTGCTAGAATTGGTCGCAAGTTTGCCCGATCTGGGGATGACTATTAGTCTATCTAGAAGGGTAGATAATTTTTTTTTTAGTAATAAAGCGTAACATCTTTCTGTATCCGCTCAATTATCCGGGATAAATCGCTCAACGATGCACCTCAAATGACGCAAAATCGTTCCTGAGTGGGTAGTCCGCCCCGAATTATTGAGCGGATACATCTTTCTCATCTTTCACTGGTGCGAAGTCAGCAGCAACGAGCATTTTATCGAACTCGTACTCGCTCCATGCCATAGAGTTGTGAATCAACAAAGGCAATATCATACACTTCTGTAATGATCTCACCGATGAATGTTGCTTTACCTGTGGCTAAATCAAGAGTATACAGTTTACTTAACTGATTCCAGACACAATCTTGGATATAAACTGTGCCTGGAACGATAGCTAAATCCAAAGAAGGTATATTGCTTGCCTCCTTACTCATCTTTTTCTGTTTTTATTACATAAAAAGCAGACGATAGTGCGGTTGGTCATGAGTTATTTCAACTGAAGTTCGGAAAATACTCGGCTACCAACCACAGCCACCAGCAAGGGGGATATCAAGTGATGAGATATGCACTGGGAGCTACTGGGCTACCTAGCACACAGTTTTTTATTAATACATCACTAGCTTCTTTAGCAGTGGGCGGGGAGAGAATCGAACTCTCATACCTTTCGGTGTCAGATTTTGAGTCTGATGCGTCTACCAATTTCGCCACCCGCCCTTTTTCGTTTCACCATCATAACACACCGATCGATTTCTTGCAAGCAAAGATTCATAATCTTTTGAACTTGCCCAGCGATCGATCTCTCTGGCGCGCAATACTGGTACAGGATGGGACAACTGAGCCGTCTGAGCTTGTTTGAGCATTTCTCCCAGTTGAGTGCTGCTGAGGTCGTCGTAGGATCGCGCCTGCGCCAGAAACGCATCGACATTCAGTTTGGGAGCTAAAGTCGGCGAACCTCCGGCCAGTTTCATCAACAGTGATGCTACCACTCTTGGGTCTTGAGTCGCGAGCAAGGCGGCGCGATCGCACGTAAATTCCGCACACCGCAACCATTCCAACATTTGCGCCTGCAAACCCTGCGCCAGCACGGCTCCCACAGGCGAAATTTGGCCGGCGGCCAACACAATTAAATTAGCCAGAGTCAGGTAAACTCCGTGCTCGCACTTCAAATGCCCCAACTCGTGAGCAATTACTGCCTTAACTTCCTCGTCTGTGAGCAAATCAATCAGAGAAGTGTGCATCACCACAAAAGGCTGTTTTCCCCGCATCGCAAAGGTGTAAGCATTTGGCATCGGATGCTGGCGGACATAAAGCTGCGGCACCTCCAAATCCAGAGTTTTGCAGGCATCCACTAGCAATTGATGCAGGTGCGGCAATTGATTTTCGCCGACTTGGACGCTGGAAGCCAGATTTTCCAGCATGAAAAACTGTTCGCCCAGTTGTCCCAGCAACTGCCGCACCATCAAATCCAGGCCGGGCAGTTGTTTGAGAGTGCTGGTAGCTTCCAAGTCTAGCGGGTGGCGAAACTGGTCTGCTTTTAAACCTATGAGCGGTATGTTTGACATTTTAGTCAGTTGGGAATGGGGAATGGGGAATTGGGAATTGGGCATGGGGCATGGGGAATTGGGCATGGGGAATTCTTTTGCTTCTTCCTTTTTTCCTCTTCCTTCTTCCTTCTTCCTTCTTCCTTCTTCCTTCTGACTACTTTAAACCCGATCGCACGGGATTGACAGGAGCCTCAGCAGTCGCCGGGTCTGTACCCTCTTTGACCCGCCGCAAGTTAGCTCCCAATTTTTGCAGTTTCACCTCTAACTGCTCATAGCCGCGGTCTAAGTGCTGCAAGCTGCTGATGGTGGTGACACCATCGGCTGCAAGTCCCGCTAACACTAACGCCGCCGAAGCTCGCAAATCTGTTGCCACTACCGGCGCACCCGACAGCCGCGAGACTCCGCGCACAATCGCTACATTGCCTTTCAGGCGAATGTCGGCGCCCATGCGGTTGAGCTCTGCTACGTGGCGCAAGCGATTCTCAAACACGGTTTCTTTGATCAAGCTGTCGCCTTCGCTCAGCGTCAGCAAAGCCATAAACTGAGCTTGCATATCTGTGGGGAAACCAGGGTAAGGCAGAGTTTCGATGTCTGTGGCCGAGTGAGTTTGGCCGGGAACTATCCGCAAAATGTCGGGGGATTCTGCAATAATTTTCGCCCCAATTGTCTTCAATTTGGCAATGACTGCGGTCAGGTGGTCGGGAATTACCGGCGACAAACTGATTTCGGAGTGAGTGATGGCTCCGGCTACTAAAAATGTTCCGGCTTCAATGCGATCGGGAATAATTGAATAGTCTACCGCGTGCAGCTTAGGAACTCCCGAAATGACGATCGTATTCGTGCCAGCGCCTTGAATTTTTGCTCCCATGGCGCGGCAGAAATTCGCCAAATCTGCGACTTCCGGCTCTTGAGCCGCATTTTCAATCACGGTTTCTCCTTCAGCCAGAGTCGCCGCCATCATCAAAGTTTCAGTTGCGCCGACGCTGGGGTAGTCCAAATAAATTTTGGCTCCTTTCAGGCGGCGGTTTGGCCCTTTGACGTAAGCGTGAACGGTACCGTGGTCAATGTGGACTTCGGCACCGAGGGCTTGCAGACCACGAACGTGGAGTTCAACGGGTCGGGCACCGATGGCACACCCACCGGGCAAGGGCACTTTGGCAAATCCCAAACGCGCTAGCAGTGGGCCGATGATGAAGAAGCTCGCCCGCAGTTGGCTGACTAATTCGTAGGGGGCTTGAGCATCTATGAGGTTGCTGGCGTTGATGTCTAAAACGTCCCCGTTCTGCTGTAATTTGACTCCTACAGCCGAGAGAATTTGCCCCATGCGGGCGACATCGACTAGACCGGGAACGTTGCGGAGACGGCAATCCTCTGGGCATAGCAGGGTTCCTGCCATGACGACTAAGGCCGAGTTTTTGGCGCCGCTGATTTTGACGTGTCCTTTAAGGGGCTGGCGACCCCAAATTTGTAATACTTGTTGTTCGTCGCTTTCAGGTGAAGCTGGCAGGTTTGATGAGTTCTGAGCTGGTGTAATGGGTTTGCCCTCCATAATGCGCTTCGTTACTTTATACATTATTAATTTTGGTTCGATTTTACCGGAAAGTTTTTATATGTCTAGGGGTAACATTAGGAATTCTTGGCATTATATTTGCCAAGCTTCAGTCGGGGCAAGGCTTTCAGGTTTGAGCGTACAAATAATGTCGATCGAGTCTCATGAAGTTATCTGTATCAAAATTTACGTTCATTTGTAGCGTTCGCTCGGATCTCAGATGTTGTACCTTTGTCAACGATCTTTTTAAGTAAAAGCAGACTCTGTTGTTGACAAAGGTGTAAGATATCGGTTCGATCGACAATGCTAGAAAGTTAACACATTGTCGATCGCCCCATTGCCTGTGCTACCCTGTGACAACAACCTAGAGCCAAAGCTACTCCTAGCATATGGTTCACATTAAACGGATCGAACTGACTAACTTTAAATCTTTTGGCGGCACGACGGCCATTCCCGTGCTACCCGGTTTTACTGTGGTTTCCGGGCCCAACGGTTCTGGGAAGTCCAACATCCTCGACGCTTTGCTGTTTTGTCTCGGGCTTTCGAGTTCTAAGGGAATGCGGGCTGAACGTTTGCCGGATTTGGTGAACAGCGCCCAAAACAAACGCGGTACGATCGAAGCTAGCGTGACTGCGACTTTTGCGCTGGAAGATGTGGGAGAGGAATGGTTTGCCCGCGATGAAGATGAGGAGGAAAATGCAGCAGATGAGTTATCTGTTGAAGCAGAGGAAGTTGAAGGGATAGAAATTGCCGAAACTCAAGACAACAACGAACAATCATCTCCTGTCAATCTAAAATCGCCTCTATCTGTTGAAGAAGCCGCAGGGATAGAAACTACCGAAACTCTAGACAACAACAGCCAATCATCTGTCAATCGAAAATCGAAAATCGAAAATCGAAAATCGGATGAGTTATCTGTTGAAGACGTAGAAGAAATTGAAATCGCAGCAACTCAAGACAACAACGGACAACTACTCGCTACTAATAAAAAATCCAAAATCCAAAATCCAAAACCGGATGAGTGGAGTGTGACCCGCAAACTTCGGGTAACTCGCCAAGGTACTTACACTTCAACTTATTACATTAACGGCGCACCTTGCACCCTGACTCAACTTCACGAACAACTCAACCGCTTGCGAATTTATCCCGAAGGCTATAACGTCGTGCTGCAAGGAGACGTTACCAGCATTATTTCGATGAATTCCAAGGAACGCAGAGAAATCATTGACGAATTGGCTGGTGTGGCTCAGTTCGATCGCAAAATCTCTTTAGCTAGGCAGAAGTTGGATGAAGTTAAGGAGGTGGAAGAACGCAGCCGCATTGTAGAAAAAGAGCTGATTTCTCAGCGCGATAGACTTGCTTCCGATCGCACAAAAGCGGAAAAATATCAAAAATTGCGGGCGGAATTTCAAGAAAAGTCGCAGTGGGAAATTGTGCTGAAATTCCGACAGTTGCAAAAGCAAGAATGGAAACTGCGCGAACAAATCGAAGCGGGCGATCGCACTTCGGCATCTCTCACCGAACAACTGCAAGCAATTAGTACCCAAATTCAAGCAGCAACCGCCGAACTTGATGCGCTGAATGCCCGCGTTAAAGCTTTGGGAGAGTCGGAATTGTTGGCTTTGCAAGCGACGATTGCGACTCAGGAAGCGGAACGGCGGCAACTGCAAAACCGCAAACAAGATTTGGAAAAAACTGCTGGGCAAATGGCGGCTAACATAGCACAAACCGAGGAAGAAGTTCGCCAATTCCGGCAAAGTTTGGAGCAAATTGAGATTGAAATATCTTATGTTAAGTCTCAAATAGGAACTTTGCAGGAACAGCGGGATGCAGCGCAGCAAAGTTTAGATGAAAATCGGGAAGTTGCAAATGCGATCGCGTCGACGGCCGAAGTTTGGGTACAGCAGCAAACGGAATTGCACCGCCAAATCGAAACAATTCAACAAACTTTGGAACCGCAGCGTACAGAACAAGCTACCATTGGCGAAAGAGCCGATCGCCTGCACAGCCAAATTCAAGAACAAAACCAATCGCTGCAAGTATTGGAACAGGAAATTGCAGCGAAAAAAGAGCAGCAATCTCGCCTTGTGGAAACCAAAGGCGTTGCATCTTTGCAAGTAGAATCGCTAAATCAGATTTTAGTCGAAGCCGAACAAGAATTGCAACTGCAACAGGAAACTCAAACTCGTTTGTTGGAAGAACAGCGGGAAAGACAGCGCAAATTAGACAAGCTAGAAGTGCAGTTTCAAGCACTGCAAGAAGCGACGGGAACGTTTACTGCAAAAATTGTCGCGCAAAGCGCAATTGGCGGAGTTTGCGGCTTGGTGGCTCAACTCGGCAGGGTCGAACCGCGCTATCAATTGGCGCTGGAAATAGCGGCGGGCGGGCGCATGGGAAATATGGTGGTGGAAGATGACAGCGTGGCTGCTGCTGCGATCGAATTGTTGAAACAAAAACGGGCGGGAAGGATGACGTTTTTGCCTTTGAATAAGATTAGAGGTGGCAGGTATTCGGTGAATGAAAATTTGCGGCGCGCGGCTGGGTTTGTGGATGCGGCTGTTAATTTGATTGATTGCGATTCCCGGTATCAGGAAATTTTTGCTTACGTTTTTGGCAGTACGGTTGTGTTTAGTAACCTCAGCGACGCCCGCCGCTATTTGGGACAGTACCGGATTGTCACTTTGGACGGGGAAATTTTGGAAACTAGCGGGGCGATGACTGGGGGAAGTTCTACTAATAGATCTACTTTGCATTTTGGCACGGTTGAGGCTAGTGAGGCTGCTAGTGAAGCCAGGACGATCGCATCTCTGCAAGAAAGGTTGGAGGAAATTGAGCGGATTTTGGAACGGTGCAAAATTGCGATCGATCGCGCTTCTGTTGCAGTCAAAACTCGCAGCCAAGAATTGATGGAAGCGAAACAAAATTTGCGCGAACATCAGTTGCGCTTGGAACAGTTGGAGTCAGAAATTAAGAATTTGCAAGCGCAACAGGAACAAGTGCGATCGCAAATTGCGAAAAATACACAGGAATTAACTAATTCGCGATCGAGATTGCAGTTGCTGGAGAGAGAATTGCCCGCCCAGGAAACTCAATTGCAGCAATACCGCCAAACTTTGGCGCAGTTGGAAGAGTCCAACAGTCACAGCGAATGGCAGCAAATGCAATCGAGTTTGCGCGCTCTGGAAGCGCAACTCCAAGAGCGAGAATTGGCTCTGAGAAACGTCCAGCAGCGCCTTGTAGACTTGGAAAATCAATTCGGGCGTTTGGAAGACAAAATTAAGGAAGGCAGCGAGAAGTTGCAGGAATGGCAAGTGCAGCAAAATGCGGGGGCGGAGGCACTCGATCGCATTGTTTCGCAGCAGTTAGAACTTGATCGGCAAATTGCCGAAGCTAAGGCGGCTTTGGGGGAAATTGAGGAAAAATTGGGCGTGCAGAAAGGAGAGCGCGATCGGGCGGAATCTCAACTGCGAGAACAGCATTTAGCCAAACAACAGTTACAATGGCAGTTGCAAAAACTCCACGAAACCCAGCAAGAACGCCGGGAACAATTGGCCGCAATCCGTACTCTATTGGAAGCGCAGCGGGCGGAAATGCCCGACCCCGTGCCGTCGATTCCTGAAAATGTCGAGAAAGCCAATTTAACGGAATTGCAGCAAGAAGTAAAGGCGATCGCCAAACGCATTCAAGCTTTAGAACCTGTCAATATGCTAGCCTTGGAAGAGTACAACCGCACTCAAGAACGCCTTCAAGAATTGAGTCAAAAATTGACGACATTGGAAGGAGAACGCACTGAACTGCTGTTGAGAATCGAAAATTTTACCACACTGAGGCGGCGCGCTTTTAAGGAAGCTTTTGACGCGGTTAACGAGAACTTCCAGACTATCTTTGCGGAACTTTCCGAAGGCGATGGCTATCTCCAGCTAGATGACCAGGAAGACCCCTTCAGCAGTGGCTTGAATTTGGTGGCTCACCCGAAGGGCAAACCCGTACAGCGGCTGGCTTCCATGTCTGGAGGCGAAAAGTCATTGACGGCGCTGAGTTTTATTTTTGCGCTGCAACGCTACCGCCCGTCTACGTTCTACGCTTTTGATGAAGTGGATATGTTTCTGGATGGGGCAAATGTGGAGCGATTAGCTAGAATGATAAAACGACAGTCTGAACAAGCCCAGTTTATTGTTGTGAGTTTGCGGCGACCTATGATTCAATCGGCTGAGCGTACAATTGGTGTTACTCAAGCACGGGGAGCTTATACTCAAGTCATAGGGCTGAAGTTGTAGTCCCGGAGTTTCTGTTAACGCTCGTGTTGAGTGATATATGTACTTAATAAATCAGGATTAAAGTTAGAATGACATCCGAACAAATCTGCCAACGCTCAGACATTCTAGGCACTCAGGTCATCACCCGCGACAGAGGTAAACGCTTGGGGGTGGTTAGTCAATTGTGGGTGGACATCGATCGGCGGGAAGTTGTGGCGATCGGTCTGCGTGATAATATATTTGCGGTCGCTGGAATGCCGAAGTTTATGTTCCTCAGCAATGTTAGTGAAATCGGCGACGTGCTGTTGGTGGAAGATGAGAGCGCGCTCGAAGACGATGTTGATGTTGAAGTCTACAGCATTTTGATTAACAGCGAAGTTATTACCGAAACTGGCGAACTTTTGGGTAGGGTGCGGGGCTTTAGGTTCGACCCCGAAGACGGTAAGTTAGTTTCTATAATTATCGCTTCCTTGGGAATCCCCCAAATCCCCGACCAAGTTCTCAGCACTTACGAGTTGGGGATTGAAGAAATTGTCAGCAGCGGCCCGAATCGCTTGATTGTGTTTGAAGGTTCCGAGGAAAGGCTCAGGCAGCTTAGTGTGGGTTTGCTGGAGCGCGTTGGTTTGGGTCAAGCACCTTGGGAACGAGAAGAGGACGAGGCAGGTTATTATCCTAAACCCGTGGCTACGGGAAATCAATTGGGCCCGGGCGTGCGGATACCTGCACCGGAAATGCGGAGCCGGGTAGCTGCGCCTGCGGTGGAGGAAGTTCCTTGGGATGAGGATTTAGAGTGGAATCGGCCTGCGGTTCGCCAGCCGCCGATGCGCGCGGTGCAGGCACAGCCGCAGCCCATCGACGATTACGAGGATTACGAAGAGGATAATTGGGGTGGCGAGGAGGACGATTACGAAGAGGAGGAGTACGAGGAGAAGCCGCAATACACTCGCCCTGAGATTTCTCGCCCCAAGCAGCCGGTGGTGCAGTACGAGTACGAGGATGATGTGGAGGCCGATGCTTGGGCTGACGATGAGGCACCGAAGCCTTACCAGGCTCCTCGGGTGAATATCCCTGAGAAAACTAAGACTCCTGAGTATGAGGAGGAGCCTGGTTATTAGAAATTAATCAATTGGTTGGGCGGGTTTACGAGATTGTTTGTTTTAGACATAGATAGTTGTGAAATCCGCCCCTACAATGGCCTGTAGGGGCGGGTTTTACCAAGCATATCGGCGTAAAACCAACAATATAATAAACCCGCTCCCGCCCAACGAATAATCGGAATCTACATTTTTTTGGACTATCTCGAACATCAGGTTAATCTAGATTATCGGCTGTGTGGGGGCGGGTTTATCTAAATTGTTGGTGAACCTCAAATATTGTTTGTAAAACCCGCCCCTACGCTAAATTATGAAAAAAAACTTTATTAAAACCTCTATTTTCAGATTAATAACTTATCTAATTTTTCCCGTTTTTTTATCCACCACCACGGCTGAAATTGTCTTGCGAGTTGCGGGATACAAACCCTGGCAAATAGAAAATGTTGATGTTGCAGTCGAACCAAAAGGTAACTTTTTTACCAAAGACTCAGAACTAGGCTACAAGCATTTGCCGGGTAAATTCAAGGTGACACTTAACGGCAATTACTCATTTAATGCCACTCATCTAAATAATAGTTTAAGAATAACTCATCCCCTCAATACTTACAATCAATCCTCAAAAAAACCTGAAATTTGGATTTTTGGCTGTTCTTTTACCTACGGTTGGTCATTGAATGATAGCGAAACTTATGCTTGGTTGCTGCAAGAGAAATTACCCAAATATGAAATAGTGAATTTCGGGGTTAACGGCTACGGCACGCTGCACTCGTTGATTCAATTCAAAGAAGCACTCAAACAAGCAAATAAACCCCAAATTGCGGTGATTGCTTATGCGGGTTTTCACGACCGCCGCAATACTTTGTTAAGAGCGAGAAGAAAGCAAATGGCTGCTTGGAATAAACTGGGTATTTTATTCCAGCCCGATGCTAGGCTGAATGGAGAAAATAATTTTACCTACAAGATGGCAAAGCTTGAATATCACGAGTTCCCCCTGATGCGGGTTTCTGCATTAAGCCATTTTTTGGAGGTTAATTACAATCAATTTGAAGAGGGATTATATAGAAGCCATGAGGTTTCTAAGGCAATTATTGAAGAGTTTCACCGTGTGGCTGAGGCTAATGGCGTTAAGTTAGTCGTGGCAGGAATTAATGCGGGTTCTGCTAAGATGTTGGCGGAGTTAAGTCAGGAGGGAATTGCTACGGCGGATATTTCGGTTGATTTGAAAGTACCTGCCAATAATAATTTACCTCATGACCTTCATCCAAGTGCGATCGCCAATCGGCAATATGCAGAAAAGTTGGAAGTTTTTTTGCAAGGTACTGTTTTAAGGTAAGTTAATGAACCGCGAAGGCGCAAAGGGCGCGAAGGAATAGAGAAAGAGGAAGTTTATAAGTTATTTAGGGTTGCGAGAGTGATGGGATTATTGGATTTGGTTTCTTTTAAATTGCCTCGCAAGAGTTTGATTGATGGCTTTTTTCTGTTTTTACTTGTTCTTGTAACAGTTGCAGTAACATCAATCTATGTATCCAGCGAACATACTTTTTATTGGTGGGATTACGCGGGCTACAACACCGCTACAGTCAACACGGCCAATTTATTTCGAGACTCGCCCGATAAAGCATGGCGCGGAGTTATAGAATCGCTATCTAAGGAAAAAAATCTATTAATCTCTTTGCCGTTAGTGCCATTTATTCTCTTATTTGGCGAATCTCGGCTGAGTTACATTCTCAGTATATCCCTGATTTATGTGCTGCCGTTTCGCCTGTTGCTGGGGGCAATTTCTGCAAAGCTAATTCCAGTTTATCCGCGCCGGGTGTTTTGGTCAACTGTGCTGCTGAGTTTATTAATTCCGATGAGTTGGATACCGACTCTGCGGGGATATCTGGATACTGGCGGCTGTGTGTTTGTAGCCTTGGCAATTTGGGTTTATTTGCAGGATGTTAAGCTGAAATCTTGGTGGAAAATCCCGTTAATTGGGTTTTTGCTGGCGGCGGCGATTCTGTTGAGACGCCATTTTGCTTATAGTGCGATCGCCTTTTTGGGTGCAGCGACTTTACAGGCTTTCATCGAGTTTATTGTACTAATATACCGTAAAAAAACGGCATTGTCGTCTCCAAAAGACAAGGACGCGGCAGCGCCGTTTGCCTACAGATGCTTGTTTGAATCCGGTGTAAAATTGGGCTTGATAGCTGTAACTAGCTTGAGTATTTTAATGTTGGTAGCGGGAGATTTTACTCGCAGTGCTCTGACGGTTGACTACCGCAATTTGTATGTCGCTTGGAGTTTGCCTGTAAGTGATATTTTAACTCGTTATGCGGATTTTTACGGTTTGGGAACTTGGCTGCTGGTACTGATTGGTTTTTCTGCGGGAATTCTCACCCGAATGCTGGTTCCGGCGGCGGCTATTTTTGTTTCGTTGTTTGGGGTTTTGTCGCTGATTGAATGGCTGTTAGTGTTGCGTTACGGCTACTTGCACTATACAATTCATATTACACCGATCGCACTTTTAGGACTATCCACATTTTTCTGGACAACTTGGCTGACACTCAAGGGAAAAGTCCGGTATTTGATGCTGGGCGTGGCGGGTTTGTACCTGGTTGTAAATGCCGCCGTCGGGTTAATTCCTCTCAAAATTGATTTACCAAGACTGTTTGTGGGTAATTTTCCGCCATTAGTGCGATCGGACTACGACGAAGTTGTAAAATTAGTAGAGTTTCTGCGAAAATTAGCACCCAACGAAGAACCAATTTATATTGCCGGTGCTTCTAACAATTTCAATGCTAATATACTCAGACAAGCCAACAGGAAATTAAACCCGCCGGAGGGTTGGTGGAAATTAAATACAATCGGGAGGCCGCAAATTGACTCGCGCGATACTTACCCGCTACCGGAGTTGTTGCAGTCACAATATGCGGTGGTTGCTACACCTTTTCAGCAGGTGTTACCGAGTGACGAACAAGTTTTGCGATCGCACGAACAAGATGTTGTTAAAGTTGTGTACGATGCCTTTACTCAAAACTGGGAAATTGCCCGCGATTTCCAATTGCTACCGGAACAGTTTCAGCTAGAAAACGGCGTGACTGTCAGCGTTTACCGGAGGATGCGGCCGACTGATACAGCAACGGCAGTTAAGACTCTGGAGGCGATGCAGCGGCAAATAGTCGATCGACCAGGCACGCAGTTAGATTGGATTAGTTTGCATCAATCAATCTACACAAGTGCCAATTATTCAGTCCGTCAAGAATCCGACAACCTATATAATATTGTAACTCATCCAATTAAAAACAGCAAGAAACTCGATACATCTTTCCTGTATTTAGGTTCCATCTCAGACAAAGCGAAAGTTACCGGCAAACTCAATTTACCTAACACAAAATGTCCGGGAGTTGCCCTGCGCTTGACTTTGTGGGACAAGCAAGGTAAATTAGTAGACTCAGCAGAGATGGCTTATAGTCAAAAAAGTGCGATCGGCTTAAATCTATTAGTTGAGGGCAAAAATCCCACTTATCTGCTGCTTGAGGTATTGAGTAGCAGCAAACAGGATTTAACAAACCAATGCCAACTAGAGATTAACAATTTGGCTGTCAGTAGGTAAGTTGAACCGTCAATGCAAAAACATCAAAAATCCCACTGGTATTTTACTCTATCTCTCTATACTTTTGTCATCATCGGCTCCCTGATGGCAACTGGCTATATTTTCCCCATTGGAGGCAATTTTCCCGAAGTTCCCCCTATTCAATTTATGTTAAATCCTGAACTGTATAAAAATGATTATTACGTCCAGGAAATGGTTAAATTTAATCCGAGATATTACTATTATTATATCATTTATTTGCTAGCCAACTTAGGAACCAGCATTCCTCTAGCACACTTTATTTATCAATTCCTAGCCTTTGGTTCATTTATCCTAGCTTGCTACGCAATTATCAATATCTATACTAATTCTAAACTGCCGGCCGCAGCGATGGCTTTTTTATGTATAGCCGCTTCATTTACAGATGTTGGTAACACCCTGATATTTTCCACCAAATCAGTCCCCAGTACCTTCGCGATGGCCTTCGCAATCTGGGGAATTTACTTTAGTTTGCGCCAGAAATGGCTGACTGGATATTTCTTTTTTGGGCTGGGTTGTTTGCTGCAATTTTTAGTTGGTTTGTTGCCGGGATTAATGATGGTTCCCGTTTTATTTATTGAATCGGTAAAACAGCGGAAGTTTAAAACATTGATTTTGGCGATCGCACTTTTAGCAGCAATGGCAAGTATCGTTTACTTACCGATGTTATTAACAGGTACTACCAGCACTCACACTATCGACAACGCCGAGTTTGTCTACATTCACGCCAAAGTCCGCAACCCCCACCACATCCTCCCGTCAAATTGGGATGTCGGGAATTGGTTCAACTTTATATGTTTCATAATTGGTGGCTTGCTGTGCATCAAAAACTCCGATTTATTGCCAAAAAAAGACAAGATTAATTTTTCTGTAATTGTGGGCACATCAATTTTTGGACTATTTCTAAATTACGTATTTGTCGAAGTTTACCCTTTGGCTTTTATCGCCAAACTACAGTTAGCTAGAACCGTACCTTTTGCTCAATTAATTATATTTATTGCTGTTGCTTTGACGGTCGAGCAACTTTACAGAGAAAAAAAAAGAGCTATTAGCTTGTTGCTGTTAGCTGTACTAACTTTGCCTTTTAGGGGCATCATTTTCTTAGGGTTATCAGTTTGGCAAACAAAAAATTACGTATTGCCCAAACGATGTAATATATTGTTGTGGATTTTAGCAGTAGGAACGGTAATTTTCAGCTTGATATATCCGGTAACTGATTCATGGGAAATAATGGGCGATCGAATAATTAGCATCCCAGTCCTTTTCTCAATCCTCGCCTTCCCATTCATTTTAGAAAAAACATCCGTTGCTAAATCTATAAAACAGACTATAACTCACACATTAGCCTTAATAACTACCGCCACCTTAGTTTTGGGAGTAGCAGGAATTCTGCCCAAATCTATATTAAATGTATTTCAAACAAGAGTTAATATCAATGCCCTTTCCAGTGACGACTTAAGCAAATTAGCTGTGCGATTTTCGCAAAGTAGCAGCCGCGATTCACTCGTATTAATTCCACCTTCAGTTACCAGCTTCCAGTTTTTTTCCGAAAGAGCGATTGTCGTCAACTTCAAGAACTTCCCCTTTACCGAAAAAGGCATCCAAGAATGGCAAAATCGCATGGAAGCTGTTTTAGGGGTTCCCTTAAACCCGCAAATGATTTGGGGAGGAAATGACTTTTTCATCCGCCGCAGCAGTGCGGATTTAGTCAAAGTAGCCAGAAACTATCATGCCGATTATATCCTCACTCGCAGCGATTGGCATCCAAATATTGACGGAGAAATAGTAGAGCAAGAAGGCAAATGGATACTGTTTAAAATTAGGTAATAGGTAATTGGTAAAACTTGTTAAATCCCAATTATAATTTTATCTTAGTTTGCAGAGACAGAGTTGGCTTGTCTGTCAGCAATTTCAATATCCGGTTTATCTGCGTTAATCCGCCTTAATCTGCGGTTAAATATCAAAACCCGAATCATCAATAATTTCGCTAATCTGCTTATCCACATAATCAGCATCCACATTCCGCGCCATCAACTCAGCCAAAATCCCCAAAGAAATCAACTGCACCGACAAAATTGTACACAAAATCCCAAAAAATAACAAAGGTCGATTCCCGATCGGCCCAAAATTCATCCCCGCCAAATTCAGAAACCAAATAACTATCAAATAACTCAGCGAAACAGTTCCCACCAACCCAAAACACAATCCCAAACCCCCAAACAAATGACCCGGTTTGTGCAAATATTGCGTCGTGGCTAACACCGTCAACAAATCAATAAATCCCCGCGCATAGCGTTCCCAGCCGTAATTAGATTTTCCGTGCTTTCGCGGATGGTGTTCCACAACTACTTCGCCAATTTTAAACCCTAAATTGTTTGCTAAAGCTGGAATGTAGCGGTGCAATTCCCCGTACAACTTAATCGACTGCAAAACTTCCCTACGATAAGCTTTAAAACCGCAATTCATATCGTGCATTTGCACCCCAGTCAGCAAACACGCAACGGCATTAAATAGCTTGGAAGGTAAAGTTTTAGAAAGCGGGTCGTTCCGCTGTTTTCGCCAACCAGAAACTAAGTCAAATCCAGATTCTAAATGATGTAAAAATTTGGGAATTTCAGCGGGGTCATCCTGAAGGTCAGCATCGAGAGTAAAGATAATTATCCCTGCTGCATTGCGAAATCCTGCTGAAAGGGCGGCGGATTTGCCAAAGTTGCGGCGCATTTTAATCGCTTTAATTAGTTTGGGATGTTGGCTGGCTAAATCTGTGATTTCTTGCCAGGAATAATCGCGGCTACCGTCATCTATGAAGATGACTTCGTAACTGTCAATTCCTGTTTGGAACATGACAAGTTGGATTTTTTCAAACAGCAATTTTAGGGTGGCTTCTTCGTTGTGAACTGGGATGACGAAGCTGAGGTGTTTTGGCATAGGGATATTCTATTTCATTTGTGTTGTCAATGAGATTTTTTTATTAACCGCAGAGGGCGCAGAGGGCGCAGAGGAGGAGAAAGAGAGGTTTTTTAGTTTTTATTGATAACTTGGGAGTTTCGCAAGGCTACCCAATTTTTGCGGTTTTTAAAGGAGGCATAGGCTGTCAATAATTTATCTGTTGGTGATGCTTGAATGTATCCTCTCCAAGCTGCGAATTCGTAGGAAGGGCCAAACAATTTAACTAAATCTGGGCGCGGAAATCCTGACATGGCGAAACCTCGAACGACATTTTCTTGGTTGAGAATGGCAATACATTTTACATTGTTTTCCGGGTCTCCTACCCAGCCAATTACTCTGGAGGCTGTTGGTGCAAGTTTGGTGGCTGTATCAAAAAATCCGGGTACTCCGTCTTTGGGCGCTGACAGTAAATTCGGGTCTATTTTTGTGTCTAATGCTGCACAGAAATTGTGTTTTTTGATGTCTCGGTTAAAGGGCACTAAATTGTTAGTTTTTAAGGCGTCGATTAACCCGACAAAAGCTGCCGGTTTGTTGCCTACGCGGTCTTTAATTAGGGTTACGTCGGTGATGCCTAATTGCAGTGATAATGCTACTAACGGTTGATAGGTTGCTCTGCGGGCGATCGCCATTGCAGTTTCGCCTCCCACCCCGTACATTAAAATAATGGCGACTGTGGCGACTACAAACAGCGGTGTCAGCCAACGCCCTTGAATTCTTGGTGTTGGCTGCAACTCGCGCACCCACAATACTGTCAGCACAATTGTGCTCATCCAAAACAAAGCTGGGAGTGTGGCGTAGCGGGAAGCGGTGGCCTGTTCGACGCCAAATCCCGATCGGCTAACCGCGGCCATTAACGCCGTTTGCAGCGTGTAAAGTTGGATTGATAGCCAAGGCAGCCAATCCGGGCGAGCGACCTTTTTTACAAATAGCCAATAACCCACAAAACCCGTCGCTGCAATCAAACCAATTATACCAATAATTGAAGCAACAATAATATTTTCGCTAAATATTCCGCCGAGATAAGTGGGAATATATTCGAGAGTTTTGAGGGGGTTAATTTTTGTTAAAGAAGGGTGATGAGATGGAGTTTTATAAGTTAAGAAATAAATGCCAATCACTCCAATAGAAGCAATGAAATACAAATAAGTTATTTGCCGAGGAAACCGCAGCACAACAGCAGCCGCACACAATATCGGCCACAAAGCTAAAGGAGTGCTGTAACTAATACAGCCTAAAACGCCAAAAACAATGCTCCCAATTACCCACTTATTTTGTAAATGCGGATGCACCGCCCCTACCCACTCGTTACCAGGATCTCCCTGGGAATGAATATCCAGAGGTTGCGCCTCCCTCTTACTTGACAAAACTGTCACATAGGATTGCAAACAAAATATCGAACAAATCACAAATAAATTAGCAATTATCCAGTGAACGCCGCTGAATCCCCGCATCCAATTGTGAGCAGCCGCCGGAGTAAAATTAAAAATAGAAATGCACAGGAGTAGCGAGATAAATTGCAGCGGAAAACGCCTCAAATTTAACGGCAGCAGAGCAATTAATACGTGGCACTGAATCCAAGCCAAGAACCATGCAACTAAACACAAACCAATATTTGAACCTTGGGTGACAACTATATTCAAGCCATAAATAATTGCAGGAATAAAGACAAAATGCTCGTTCGCCCGAAATATCCAATTAAAAGGATTTGTAGAGAAACCGTCTACTGAATAAAAATTCCATGTCATCCACCAATAATCAAAATTAGACAAGTCTCCCGCTTGCGATATCAAGTACAAAATATATGATGCTGGTATTAGAATTCCGAGAACTGATGCGGAAATTAAAATATATTGTTGCTGGACTTTCATGGATTCAGACATGGGGAGATTTTTATTAATTGGTAGGGGGGGGTTAAGGCGAGCAACTTAGAATATAACAGGTAACTCACGAACAAAACCCTACCTCGCGTTTTGATTTTTCCTCTAGAACCAGAAACCCGGTTTCTTCCTGTCTGTCTAGTCGTCAAACCAAAGATGGCGGGCTGAAACCGGGTTTATTTCTATGGGTAAATCTTATTTCATTTCACTTCTCTTGCCAGCATTTTTCTGAGTCCTTGCCGCCAGTGGGGAGGATACGTGCCTAGAAGTGCTGATATTTTTACCGTAGAGAGGACAGAAAAAGCCGGACGTTTTGCGGGTGTTGGATATTCGGCGGTGGTGATGGGAATTACGCGCTGAACTTTTAGGGGAAGGCCGAGTTGTGCTGCTTCCTCAAAAATGGCGATCGCAAAATCGTACCAACTACAAACACCGCTGTTAGTGTACTGGTATGTTCCAAAAGTTTCTGGCCCAAGGAGAGGAATAATTTGTGAAGTCGCCGCGCCTAAATCCCCAGTCCAAGTAGGACTTCCGATCTGATCGGCTACTACTCGAATTTCTTCCCTTTCCTTTCCCAACCTCAGCATGGTTTTGACAAAATTACTTTTGCCACCGTTGCCGTAAACCCACGCAGTTCTAATAATAATATGTCGGTTTCCCGATTTTAGAATTGCTGCCTCGCCTGCTAATTTCGACTTGCCGTAAGTTCCCAGTGGATTCGTAGAATCTGTTTCCAGATAAGCAGAACCGTGGCTGCCGTCAAATACATAATCAGTAGAAAAGTGAATCAAACTTGCTCCCTGTTTTTCGCATTCTTCGGCAAAAATTCCTGGGGCAATAGCGTTGACTGCATATGCTAATTCTGGTTCACTTTCGGCTTTGTCTACCGCAGTGTAAGCACCCGAATTGATGACTAAATCCGGTTGAATTTCAGCCATTGCTTGACGGATGCTTTCGGGTTGGGATAAGTCGAGGCGAGTGCGATCGAGCGCAATAACCTCTCCCAAAGATAATAAAATCGGCTGCAATTCTTGAGCTAGCTGTCCGCTGCCGCCTGCGAGTAAAATTTTCATGATCAAAACACTTGAGCTCTTTTCAACGTTTGTCCAGCTTGGTCTTTAGCTGATAAGATTGGTTGGGCACCATCTAGTGGCCAGTCGATCGCCAAATCGGGGTCATTCCACAGGATACACCGCTCGTGTGCCGGTGCGTAATAATCTGTAGTTTTGTACAAAACTTCAGCCGTCTCGGAAACCACTAAAAAACCGTGAGCAAATCCCGCCGGCACCCAAAATTGCCGTTTATTTTCTGCACTCACTAAACAGCCAACCCACTGCCCAAAAGTCGGCGAACTTTTTCTAATATCCACCGCTACATCAAATATTTCTCCCGCAACTACCCGCAGCAATTTGCCTTGAGGCTGCTGAATTTGGTAGTGCAAACCCCGCAGCACATTTTTAGAAGATTTGGAATGATTGTCTTGAACAAATTCTGCGGTAACGCCTGTTTGTTCAACAAAAGCTTTGTGATTGAAACTCTCAAAAAAGAAACCGCGATCGTCTCCGAAAATTTTCGGCTCAATTATCAGAACTTCCGGTATTTCGGTAGATATAACATTCATAGTTAGCTGTGAAAGTGATAAACTAATACTCAGTCTCTGCTATTTTACTATGAAAGCCGACGCATATCTCAAAAACTTGTACGCCAATCGATTTGATTCCCGACAACTGCAAGCCAAGGTGGCACTCTGGAAAGTTTTAATTGACGAATTTTTACAAGATTATGTTCCTCCCGAATCTACCATTTTAGATATTGGCGGCGGTTACTGCGAGTTTATAAATCAAATTCTGGCTAAAAAAAAATGTTTAATTGATATCAATCCCGATTCCAATTTATTTGCCAATCCTGATGTGAAAGTGCTGAACATTGATGTTTTAAGTTTTGATGACAAACTAGCTTTTAGCGAACAATTTGACCGCATATTTATCTCTAACTTTTTTGAACATCTCCGCAATAAAGAAGAACTAATCCAAATTATTTCATTTTGCTTTGAGGCACTTAAGCCAGGGGGTTCTCTCTTAGTTGTCCAACCAAATTTTAAATATTCTTTCAAAGAGTATTACGACTTTATCGACCATCAATTACCAATTACCCACTTATCGCTGCAAGAACTTTTACAAACAGTCGGGTTTGAAATCGACTTAATCATACCGAGATTTTTACCATTTTCGACCAAAGGCAGACCGGCATCGCCCTGGCTTTTAAAAGTTTACTTAAAATTACCTTTTTTGTGGGGATTTTTGGGAGGCCAAATGTTTGTTAAAGCATCGAAAAAAAACAATAGAGGCAGAGACTCATGACAGGCATTCCCAGTCAGATCCGGGCAGAGAGATACATCTACGTTTATCCGTGTTTATCCCTCTGCATCTGGGGTAAAAAAATCTCTACAAAATCGAGCTTAACACCACCTCATTAGCAGCAATCCAATCATAAATATCCTGCAAAGCCGCTTCCGGCCCAATAACAGGCCACCATCCTGTTTTCTCCATCACCCTAGAAGAATCAGTAATAAAAATCGGAATATCCCCCGCGCGTTCCTCCAAAACAGGATTAATTGAAATCGATTTCCCGGTAATCTTTTGGCACAAATCAGTTGTCTCAACCAAAGAAAGACTGTTGCTCAAACCACCGCCAACATTAAAAACTTCGCCGTCAAATTCAGCGAAATGTTCTAATTGATAATTAACTAACCTCAACAAATCTTCAACGTGCAGCAAATCCCTAACTTGCTTGCCGTTGCCGCCAAAACCGATATAACTCAGCGACTTTTGAAAATAGTGAGCCGCCACCCACAAACCGCAAACTCCCTGATCTACTTTACCCATTTGCCAAGCACCGGTAATTAACCCGCAGCGGTTAATAATTGCAGGCACATTGTATGCTTCCCTGTATTCCTCAATCAGCAATTCCGAAGCTAATTTAGTTGCTCCGTAAAGCGAACGGTGTCCTTTTAATGGGAAGTCTTCTGATATGCCCAACTCGGATATACCGGGTAAAGTTTGCTCAGGGGCGATCGCAAATCTATTCGGCAACTCTAACAGCTTAACAGATTTGACACTGGCGATCGGATAAACCCGACTCGTAGACAAAAACAGCAAACTCGCACCCGTTTGTCTTGCCAACTCCAAAACATTCACAGTGCCCAGTAAATTCGTCTGCAAAACGTACTGAGGCGAACTAAAACCAGCCAGCACAGAAGGCTCCGCAGCGCAATCTATAATGCAGTCAGCCTTCAGTGCAACTGGATCTA
Source organism: Microcoleus sp. D3_18_C4 (assembly GCF_036702355.1). NCBI lineage: Bacteria > Bacillati > Cyanobacteriota > Cyanophyceae > Oscillatoriales > Microcoleaceae > Microcoleus > Microcoleus sp. D3_18_C4. The sequence continues at coordinate 80,086 of NZ_JAUBTF010000003.1, read as the reverse complement.
AATCCGCCGCTGTGCGAATATCCCCGTAAACAAACTGAATACCGCAACTTTTAAGCCGAGGCAGATTCAATTCCGAGCCCCGGCGACGCAGGTTATCTAAACAAATTATTTGCCATTCCGGGTGCAGTTTCTTCAGGCCAATTGCCAAACAACTGCCGATGAAACCGGCACCACCAACAATTAAAATTCTCTCAGGCATTCACTTTTAATTTTGCTATCTTTCTAGTCCGGTGGTAGTCGCCGCGAGAGAGATGTTTTTCCAGCCAGACATACAAGACAATAAACAAATATCGACTGCCCATCTCTTTGATTTTCAGCTTAGAAATACCAGCAGTCCGATTGTACCACCTCAGAGGAATCACCGTATAGGAAAAACCCCGAACTATTGCTTTTAAAGGCAGTTCCACTGTCAAATTAAAATGATGGCTCAAAATCGGTTGTACGCCTTCAATTACTTCTCTGCGGTAAATTTTAAAAGCATTAGTGACATCGCTGTAGCGCAAGCCGAAAATACTTTTGACAAACCAGTTTGCTAAGCGGTTAATTGCTAACTTGTGAAGTGGATAATCAACTATAAAGCCACCTTTGATAAAGCGGGAACCAAAAACGCAATCATATCCTTCTTGTAGTTTGCGGTATCCTGCTACCAAATCCATCGGATCGTCGGAAGCATCCGCCATCACAATTGCTGCAGCATCTCCGTCAAATTCCGCCAATCCCCGGCGCACAGCAAATCCGAAACCATTCGGAGGTTGATTGTTGATATATCTAACTGTGGGAAAAGTCTCTGACAACTCCTGGCAAATATCAAGAGTTCGATCGACACTGTTGTCATTCACAATCAAAATTTCGTGCGGAATGCCTTCTAAATCCAGCGTCTGGGCGATCGCCCGCACAGTACCGTACAAACAGCCCTCCTCATTGTGGGCTGGTATTATCACAGAAATTTTCACTCCTCATCCTCCGCGCAACTGGACAAACTGGTTGTCAAGAGGATTATACACCCAAGCTTTAATTTCGGTTTGGGCGATCGGCAAATTATTATCCGACAAATCAACAGCCCACCTGGCATTGTTGTACAACTCAGATTTTAAACTCTTAGCGATGTCGGGACTGTCCAAATTTACATAAGCGTTAGCAAAAAAAGATTGTGTATCGCCGACAGATAGCAGTACAATATTCGGCTGTGGCAATTTTTCTGGCAAAACCGCCCAACCAGCAGCCTTGACAGCATCATTTTGCTTAACAGTCAAGGATTTATCGCTAGTTTGAGATTTGTCTAAATAACCGTAAACTTTCTCGGTATTAGAAATAAACTCTACATTTTTCGCGAACTTTATCCAACCTATTTTTTCGATTATTGCAGCGCCTTCTCTCACCAGCCAAGTTTTTTTACTCAGCACCCTCAAACAGCTTTCCGGTGAATTATTGAAAAAATCAGAGGGTTCCAGATAGTTAATTAACTGCAAACAATCTTGAGCGCCTTGTTTGTAAATAATTGCCGATCGAGTTTTGGCGATCGCCTGTTGAGAGTTAAAAATAAGTGTAGCAATTAACAGCCCTGCTACTACCCGATAAATAAATTTATAATTACTCTTTAACGTTGCTTTTCTTTCTTGATAATTACCTCGGACAAACAATTGCCATAGCTGAACCACAGCAATTAACAGCAAAATCGAATTAGTCGTATATCTCGACGATTCGATCGCCTGGATTGCCCCAAATTCAGCCCTTCCAGCGGTAATAAACAGAGCAGATAAAACCGAAAAAAAACCTATTGACAGCCAAGGTAAAGCCTGATAATTCTCAGCAATATCCTTCCTATCTGTGATTGCGATGGACGAAGGAATCGCCGGGACTTGAGGTTGCTTTTCTGAGTTGGCACTCACAGATGAAGCTACCGAACTTGATACCATCTTTTGGCCAAAATAAACGACAAAAAATATAAAACTTGCAAAAATTACCAATCCTACAAATGCCGCAACCCCAGGCGATCGCACAATTGGCGAACCCAGCAAACTTAAAAAGTAATCAATCACCACAAACGGCTTTTTCAACAATGAAATAATACTTGTTTTCCGACTCGGATGATAATCTATTGAGTAAACAGCACAAGTTGCCACAAAGAGCAGCATCCAGACAATAAGTCTTTTTCGTTTCTGCGCTGCATTTCCCTCCAAAGCCACCACAGCCGGAATCGCCGCCAACCAAGACAGCAAGCCTTGAGCGAGCGAAAAACTCGCAAAAAAGCAGAATACAGCAGCAATAGAGATTCTAATATTAGGCAATAATTTGTGATGTGAAACCAGCGCATAAACCGCAGCTACAAAACATAAATTTACAAAAAACCAAGCCACTTGAAATCCCCAAAGCCAGTTTTCGTGCTGAACTAGCGAGAAAAGCAAAATACAAGTTAAAATATTAGCTAAATGCCACAAATCATCCGCGACATTCTTAACTTGCATCGAGGATAACTTGTACATAGCAATAAAAGTTATCGCAGCCAAACCTATGCTGAGACACAACTGATAATTAATATTCCATCGGGAAGCAAAAGCCAGCATCGCAATAATTATTTTAGGGAAAAGTATGCGGTGGTTGCTGTGCAAAGCCCAAAAATCGTTAAAAGTTACATTTCCCGCAGCTATTTTTTCAAAAAGGCTAGCTAACCTCCACTCGTCATCAACGGGAACATTAACGCTATAATTCGCTACAAATCCGATTAATAAGAGGACAGGAATTAGATATAAAGTAAATAATATGATTTTTTTCATTAATATCCAATCCGGTAGCATCGGAATTGTAAACTCTCGTCATATCATGTCCGAGCGATTAACCATAACATCCCGGTCGGGGCGGGTTTTTGAGATTGCCAATTATTCGCAGGTATTGTTGCTGAACCCGCCCCGACAAAAATCGCGGTCGCTCGAACGGACATGATATCATCAGCTTTTCGACTGACAATAAACCGTCAACAGTAAACCGTCAACAGTCAACTCTTCGCTACTTAATAGTCTTGAACGTATCCATTTTCCCAGTAAATCGGTTGATAAACATCTGCAAAACAGTCCGCTTGCCAATATTGATATTAGAACTCACGGACATTCCCGACTGCAAGTTAACCTCCACTTCATTTGCCTTGTCCTTGTTCAAAACAAACTTCTGATTTTTGAGCTTAATTTTGGTTTTGAAAGCATAGTATTTCCGCAGTTCAGTAGGAGGCTCAGCATCGCTGCTAATCTCTATCACTTCACCCTCAGCAGTACCAAACTCCATCGCTGGGAAAGCTTCTACATTCACTTCCACAGGCACGCATTGGTATTTCGTCAAACCCAGTTTCTCTCTGTTAACTTCCTTCTCTGGACAAACGCAACTTTTACCTATTTCGCAGTCAATCTTTTCTCCGTCTAATTGCTTGCCGTGATACTGCTCCAATTTTGCCCGCTTCTGTCTCAAAGCATCCAATACCAGAGCCACATTGCTGTTTTCCAGGTAAACAACTGCTTCCAGACCGTTGTCGTCATCCAAAACTTTGAGCAGCTTTTCAGTTTGCTGCGCTTCGTAATAAGCTTCTTCGCAGCGTGCTGGGCGCGGTTCGCCCGGTTTCAGCACCGTATTAATAATGGATTGGCATATCGGATCTTTCGCCATATCCAACTTAGCTTTCTCCTTCGTAGAAGGCTTCAAATCAAAGATTACCCCCGATACCGGAGCCTTCATCACTTGAGTGTCGCGGTTTTGTTGAGCCTTTTCTAGCTGAGCGTTCACCTCGGACAACTTTTTCAGGTTTTCCACTTTGAAGCGGCTTAGCTGAGAATCGCTGCTGGCAATTTGTTTCTCGTTTTCAGCAATTTTGCTGTAAAGTTCTTTTGCCCAAGAATCCTTGGTGTTTTTTAACTGTTCTTGGGCGCGGGCGATAGACTCCTGAATGCGCGCTTGCTCTCCTTGCTGGCGCTGTATGTCAGCACTAATTTTTTGGATGTCACCTTGACGCGCGTTAATTTCGCCTCGGCGCGTATTGATTTCACCGAGGCGTGTGTTAATTTCGCCTTTGCGAGAGTTGATTTCACCTTCGCGCTGCTTGATTTGATCTTGCTGTTTGAGAACGTCGCTTTGGCCTCTGAAAACATCTTGCTCTTGACGTTCTTTTTGCAGTTCAGCGATGGCTCCTTCCTCTACCAGGGGGGCGAGTCTGCCTAGAATGTTTTGATTCGACTTCAATACTTGTTGGGATTTCGCTAACTGTTCTTGGGCCAAATCTCTCTGAGCCAGGGCGGATTTTACTTGCTCTTGCGAAGAACTTAACTGCTGCTGGGCATAATTTAATTGGTTTTGGGCAAAACCCAATTGTTGCTGTGCCACTGTCATTTGATCGCCGGCGGCTTTCTCAGCATCCTGAGCTTGCTTCAGTTGTTTTTCTAACTCCTGAACTTGGCCTTGAGCAGCAGCGACGCGAGACAGAAATTCCGATCGATAATTAACATAAAGTCCTTGCTGAGCAGCATCAAAATTTCCGCTAGCTCCCCGATTGAGGTACAGTTCGTCAATCAAAGCTTGCAGCACTTGATTTTGTGCCGTGAGGCTCTGTCTGTCCTTGATTGTTGATTCTAGGTTAGAAGGAACAGCGCCTTGAATTTTGCCGTTGACAACATCTTCGTAAAATTTATTTTCCTTTTCCAGAGCTTCTTTAGTTTTCTGTATCGATGTTAAATCGGCACTGGGTGCTATGGGGTTGAAAGTGAGCAGAGGCTGGTTTTTTTCCACGCGATCGCCATTTTCAACGTGAAGTCTCACCACAGCGCCCGTAGCAGGTGCTTGGATGTCTCTAGCACCATCTTTGAGTTCCAATTGGCCGACAGCAGGGACAGCTTGCTCTACGCTAGCAAAATAAGCCCAAACTACAGCAGAAGTGGTCATCAGCATGATCATCCACAAAAACAAGTGCGACCAAATCGCTGGTTTTTCGAGAATGACTGGTTGCTCAGAAAGTATTAACGATTTCATAGCCATTTGTTAGTTCTCAGTTGTTAAGCGTTAGTGATCAGTTGTGAGTTGTTAGAGATCAGGTATTCGATGACTCTTGTTGTTGGAAGAGGCAGTAGTAACGCCCTTTAAGAGCCATTAATTCTTTATGAGTTCCCCGCTCGACTACAGAACCTTGATCCATCATAATAATTACATCGGCGTTTTGGATGGTAGTCAGGCGGTGAGTAATGAAAAACACCGTGCGGCCGGCAAAAGCTTCTGCTAAGTTATTGCAAACTTGGCGTTCGGAATGGTAGTCGAGAGCGCTTGTAGCTTCGTCCAAAATCAGCAGTTTCGGGTTTTGCAAAATCGTCCGGGCGATCGCCAAACGCTGCCTTTGACCCCCAGAAAGCGACGAACCCCGCTCTCCCACCACCGTATTGTAGCCAGCAGGTAAGCCCATAATAAAATCGTGAGCTACCGCTAATTTTGCAGCTCGCACAATCTCATCCGTACTCGCATCGGGATTACTCAGAGCAATATTTTCCTGCACAGTACAGTTAAACAGCAAAGTATCTTGCAACACCACCCCAAGTTGGCTGCGGAGCGAGTACAGTTCCACCTTAGAAATGTCGTATCCGTCAATAAAAATCCGGCCCGACAACGGCGGATAAAGACGCTGCAACAGCTTCATCGCCGTACTTTTACCGGAACCGCTTCCCCCCACGATTCCCACAAAACTGCCAGCAGGAAATTCCAAATTAACATTAGCTAATTGCAGTGCCCCGCTTTCTAGGAATCGGAAGGAAACCTCCTCATAGGTAACCTGCCCTTGAATTGCCGGCAGCGGGATATTGCTCCGGTCTTCATCGCTGGTTTCCGTCGGCGTATCGACCACATCCTTAAGCATATCGATCGACATTGAGACTTCTTGGAAACTTTGCCAGACGCTCACAAAACGCAGCAGCGAACCAGTCACGTTCCCGGAAATAATTCGGAAAGCAATCAACTGACCCAAAGTAATCTCATTTCCCAGTACCAAATAAGCTCCCACCCACAACTGAGCTAAGTTACCCACCTGGTTTAAAAAGCCGCTAATCGTACCGGCCGTAGTCCCCGTGATAATGGTTTTAAAACTGGCTGTAATGTATTTTGCGTAGCGGCTCGACCACTCCCATCGGGATTTCAATTCAATATTTTGAGCCTTAACAGTTTGAATCCCGCTGACTACTTCTACTAGATAAGATTGAGAGTCAGCAAAACGCATATTTCTTTGTTTGATCAGGCGCAGCACCAGCGGATTGATTAGAATAATCATCAGCCCCAGTATCGGTACCACTGCCAAAGATACAAACGTTAGCTGCACACTGTAGGAGAGCATAACGGCGACGTAAACCACCGAAAATACCGCATCAAGAACCACTGTCAGAGCTGTACTCGTCATGAATTCCCGAATCTGGCCCATCATGCTGAATTTGTAGACCAAATCTCCGACGCGCCGGTTGTCAAAGTAATTTTGGGGCAGCCGGAGCAAGTGGTCGATCACCTCCGCACTCAATTTGACATCGATGCGGTTTGAGGTATCTATAAACAAAAAGGTACGCAAACCGTTGAGCAGTCCTTCAAACAGAGCAACACCTAACAGAAATGCACCCAAAATATCCAAGGTGTCAATGCTACGCTGACCTAAGACCTTATCAATAATTATTTGGCTGATTAATGGGTTGGCAAGACCAAATAACTGTACAAAAAACGAAGCGAGCAACACCTCAAAAAACACTGTCTTGTGTTCCATCAGCGCCGGCACAAACCACCAGAAGCTGAACTGCTCTTTTTGTTCGACTTGCGGAGCTTGCAGGAGCAGGACTTCTCCCTGTTCGCCCCAGATTTCTTTAAACTGAGGTATCCGCTTCCGCATCAGCCCCTGTTCGGGCGTGGCCATCACCAATTCTTGCTCGGTGATGCTGTAAATAATGGCAAAGCTATCTTGCCATTTAATCATTACGGGGGCTTTGATGCGGTTGATGGCTTCTGCTGGCACTTGCGCCAATTGGGGCGTGAGGCCGATGCTTTGGGCGATCGCCCCGCAGGCTTGCATACTGATAGAACCAGCGGTTTTTAACTGATTTTCTAGAACTTTGCGGATGATATCTCGACGAAATTTCAGGCCGAAATACTTGCTCAACATCTGGAAGCAAGCTAGCGGAGCGTCAATCTGCCCTTTGGCGCGGAAAACTGGATATCTGCCCGCATCCTTTGGTTGGTCCCTTGCGGGTTCTGGGGGAGTAGGTGGGGCGGGGGGTACATCCTCAAAAATGATGGGTGGCTTTTTCCCTGAGCCTCCTGTTCCTGTGTCTGTCCCGCCAATAGGGGGATCTTCTAGCTCTGGTGGTGATGCTGAGGGTTCCCGGAAGCCGACCAAGCGGGCGCCGAGGCGACCTTCTACTTTTAAGGATTTGGCTGCGTTTTCCTCCACAGAGAAGCGGCTGCCGGTGGGAAAGTCGCCCAAGACGCCACTGCTGACGAGCCAAATTCGATCGGCATCTAGCTCTTTGGCGATGTCTTGAGTTTTTTTGTTGCCGTTTGGTACGTTGACAACTGTCGCATCTTGCCAAGCTTGCAGGGTGAGTTCCTTGAGATTAGAAGTGCCGTCGGCTTGGCGCTGCAACTCCAGGCTCAACAGTTCAAATACTTCGCTCAACGAACAGTGTTCGCGAAAGGCTTCTCCAAAAGTCGGCTGTTTTTCCAGTACGCTCAGGAAATCTTCGGCAGGTAGGACGATCGCGATCACATCTGTAGAGGCGATCGCTGTTTCGCAGGGAACCCCCCTGAGCAACCCAGCCCAGCCGAGAATTTCCTTCGACTGCACCAAGCGCAAACTTACGTGGCGCTGCGAGCGCTGGTCAAAGCCCAGCAGCCGCGCCTGGCCTTGATAGATAATTGCCACCTGAGTCGGCATTTTTTCCCGTTCAAACAGGGGTTGCCCCGTCCGGTAGCCAAGGAGTTGGCATTTAGCCACCAAGGCTGTCAGAGCCGTCTCTGACAGTCGGTCAAAGGGAGGTGTTTGAGCTAGGAAATCCTGAATTTGGGAGAGGGAAACAGCGGAAGAAGTCATCCAATTTTAGATTTTAGATTTTAGATTTTAGATTGAATCCACAGATGAATCCAGGGGGTTTTTGTCAGGATGCTACGCTTTTTCAAGTCTCCACGGATAAATCCGGGGGCCCCTGACCCAATTGCTGGATTGTCATGATATTGAAGACACGGAGGAGAGGGGCTGTAGCGGGCCTATTTGCGATATCTGTTCGGCGAGCCAGCTTTCAAAGAGTTCGTTAATCAAGTGCAGCCGCATCGATTCATCGAGCTGGGCCGGCATGAACTTTTCTAGTCGAATAATTACCATCCATTCTGCCAGAGGACGCGGCGTCCAGAGTTGATTTGGCTGGCTGACGGACAAAAGTTTGCTGATTGCCGGGTGGGGCTGGCTCAGGGGTACTGGGCCCAACAAGCCACCTGACTTGGACTCGGGCCCTTCGGAATAGTCGCGGGCCACTTCAGCAAAGGTTTGTTCCCCTTCGAGGATGCGAAAGTAAAGTTCGTTTGCTAATGCTGGATTTTTGGTGCGTACCAGGGAATAGACTACGTGGTCTAGGCTGGCTTTGCGGGTTAAAAAATAATTATCTACTTTAGGTCTCCAAGTGGCTTGCTTAAATTTTTCGATCAGCAAGGGCCTAACGGCCATCTCTTGAAGTTCTTCTTCCGTCATATTTTGGCCGCGCAGCCAAGCTTCTTTGGCTTCGGGGGCTGTCAGTTGGTGTTGGGCCAGAAAGTCAAGGACGGCGGATTTTCGTTCTTCGTCGCTGCAACTAAAGGATGCGATCGCTTGGTCTACTATTACACCGCGCAAGAATTGCGGCATCAACTGATACCGCTTCAGGAGCGATGGCATATCCTGAGCTTGCAATAATTTATCGCCTATTTGAAAAAGTCCTGTCATTTTTTTATCTCCAACTGACTTGCGCTTCCCCTTTTAATTTAGCTGTGGCAGGAAAAGAGCGACAACCACTAACCCCTCGATTCCCCGATGATAGCAGACCGTCAGTGGGCTAGCGCTATTGCTGTCTATTTCTTGACGCTCTGCCTAGCGAGGGGTTCCCCGCGGGTCTCACAATGGTAGCGGGATGCGAGAGTGGGAGAGTGGGAAAATCTTTACTTCTGCCATCTTCCTTCTTCCCTCAACATCCATCCGTTAAATCCCGTACACTGCTTAGTTGCTGAACTTCCTTCTTCCTTCACTCTCGGAATAGTCTTTCAAAGAGTGTTTCGAGTTGGGTCGAGCAAGCGCGACTGTCGAGATATTTGGGGTTTGCCGCCATTTTTTGCTGGATTCGCTCGCGGTAGTGCCGACGCAGTTCTGGGTTTGTACCCAGTGCTGTGCTCAGCTCTAAATAAGAGTTCTCGCTGTTTGCTACCAGTTCCGGAAGTAGCAGTTCTTCGAGCACGGCGGCTGATTGTCGCGATCGAGTTGTTTGCCCTTTTCTTACCACTACAGGCAACCCCACCAACAGAGGTTCTGCTAAGGAGCAGGCACTGCTGTATGGATATGAGTCTAAATATATATCAGCCAATTCCAGACATTTTATGCAATCGGCGCGAGATGGCAGCGCCTTAATCACAACTAAGCGCTTTTTGTCAATCCCAAACTCGGCAAAGAGCGATCGAATTTGGTTGTAAAAAGGCACCGTCGGATAGTTTCCATTGCGGGAACTAAAGGGATACAAAACTAAAATAGAATTCGGTACGGCAGCAATAATTTTTGCCCAAGTTTCTCTCAATTCTGGGATAATTGTCAAAGCTGGAGCGCCGGACATGAACACTACAGATTCGTCTGTAGCTCCCCAACTCCTGCGAGTCGGTTCAACTCTGCCAGGTGCTGATCCTACAGTATAGCTTAAACAAACTCCCGACCCTTCTAAACTAATTAATTTTTCGCGATACTCTGCTGCTGCACCTGCGCGCAATGTCAAATCTCCAGCAATGAAATAATCGATATTTCGGGTGCCGGTGGTTGCGGGGGTTGATGCACCGGTAGCTATTTGCACCCGCGCTAGTCGGTGCAGGCACAGGAGGGCACTTGGTTGAGAAGTGTCGCTAGTATTGGTGCAGATTAGCAGAATATCTAAATCGTGCGATCGCATTTCTCGAACTTGATTGGGCAAATCTTCTGACAGTTGCACCAGTTTGTCGGCGCAATTTTCGCAATATTTCCCCAGTCGCTCGTCTTGTACCTGGAAATAGTACACGATTATTTCAAATTTGCTTCTGTCTAAATATTCAAAACTCGAAATGGCAGCACGAGTCTCGGATTCATCACTAATTTTATCAAGCAAAAAGCCAACTCGTATTTTAGTTCTTTCAGGTTCTCTATGAGGAAAATTCCATTCTATTTGACAGCCGATATTTTTCAAATGAAATTCCAGAATATCAGCTCGCTGACTCAATATATGGAGTAGATTGACCTCGCTAAAATACAAAGGTTGGAATCTAACATTTTTCGCAATAAAATCCCCCAAATAACGCCAAACTTCTGAATCGGGAAAACTAGCGATATTAGCAGCGACGTATTTGATTAACTGCTGGAAATATTCAGAGTACCTTTCTACTTCCCAGTTTTGTTTAAAATAACCGGGAGACTGAAATATAAATTTCAGAAAATCGTCAAAAAACCACTGGGGAATCGCTGCATTGTTATATTCAAGTGGCAACTGATAAGCGTCGCGGTACAGCATCGCTGCGAGGAGATATTGCATCTTCTCGGCAATTTCTCCTCCTTCAGCAAGTTTCGAGGATAACTGCTGAACAAAACTTTGTTCTGACTCAGTTAAACTTTCATTTTTGAGGGCGCTATCTAGTAGCAATTTATGAGCTTTACCCATATCTTTCGAGTAAGCAGTTTCTAATTTTTCCGCTGGCAAATTCAGCCAATATTCAGCTAGCTGTTGGCGGTATGGGCGCAGCGCGAGAAGAGGCTGTTTTGAGGGAAATTTATTGTATTGATCAAGCAGTGGTGACAATTCCGATAAACTCGGCTGGGTTCTCAATGCCAACTTTTGGCGGATTGTCTGTTTGATTTGTTGCTCCAGGAAACTGTAATCAGGACTATTTAGTAGTTTTTTGTAAAATCTGACTACATCCTTATGATTTTCCCCAGCAGCGAAGTTTTTCCAAGTTTGTTGTTCGGGATGAATCCGCAGCGACGACAGTTTTTCGTCTACAAATCCGATGTGATAGTTTCCCATGATTCGCCACCACATATCTAAGTCTACATACTGAGATAATCCCGAATCAAATAATCCTATTTCTGCAAAAACTCGCGCGGCAATTAAGACGGTACTCGGTTCGCCAATTTTATTTATGGGGTTGCTCAAGCAGTTAGTATCAGCCAGTAATTCTTTTCCGGGCTGAATAGATTTTAAATTCGACCAACTTTTATGCAAATCTTTAATTGATTGGGAAGCTAGGCGCAAAATCGGGTTAGATTCATCGTCAGCTATGGTGATGCCGCGCGGGGAAAAAACCATACCTATTTCTGGGTTTTGTTGGGCGATTGCGACCATTTTCTCAATACATTCTGGCGCGAGCAAGTCGTCTTGAAACAAAAACTTAATGTATTGACCTTTTGCTTGAGATATGCAAAAGTTCCAGTTTTGTGATAAACCGTAGTTGCGGTGCAGTACGATGCGGAAATCGACTGAAGTTTGTAATTGGAATGATTGGGCGATCGCAATTGTGCGGTCTGTGGAGCCGTCATCGGATATAATCAGTTCTATGTTAGGGTATGTTTGGGCCAAAGCACTTTGAATTGCTTCCCCAATAAATGCTTCTCCGTTGTATGTCGGAATGCAAATGCTAACCTTCGGCTGCTCCTTTGGCAGTTCTCCTTTTAATTGACTTTGTTGCTGTGATGGTGGCAAGTTAGCCCTAATTTTTGCCGACTTCGCTTTGGCTGTTCCTGACAGAGGTATGCTTTGAAAGTTATCGGTAATCTCGGCAATATATTCGAGACGTTTGCTAATTTTATTACCTGTAACTTGCGGGTTGAGTAAAGTCTTAATTTCTTCTGCCGCCACCGCTCCCATTTGTTGAGCTTCCCGGTAATTGTTAAAGACGTACCGCATTAAATCTGCAGCGTGTTCGACATCTGCTTCGGCCCAAACATTGCCTTTTTTGTAAGGCCCGCAATCTTGCTCAATTGGGATTAACTTATACTTGACTAAATAGCTATTGCCGACATTCATAAATTCTGTATTTGATGAATAGCCGGTGGCAATTACGGGTTTCCCGTAAAACATGGCTTCAGCCATTGTTAATCCAAATCCTTCGCAGCGGTGCAGGGATACATAACAGTCGCAATTATACAGCAAACCGTTAAGTTTATTTTTGGACAAATACCCGTCTAGATGTTTGATATTTGAAGAATTAGCTATGGCAGATTTTAATAAATTTTGCTCCTCTAAATGTTTGTTTGAATTAGAAGATTTGATAATCAACAAGAGGCGGTCATCTTCGCCAAAAGCTTGTTTAAATGCTTGAATTGTCGCTAAAGTATTTTTGCGCTCAATGCGGCTGGAAAAGTCGAATACAAACAAGAAAATAAATTTATTTTTCGGTAAATTCAGTGCTTCTCTGTTCAGGGAACGTGCGGGAAGATCAATACTTGGCATGATTTTGATGACAGGAATTGGCGCAAGTGCAGAAATTGCCTCGGCGCAATAGTTGCTGTAAGTCCATATTTCGTGAAAGTGATTAAATGCTGGCTGCCATTCTGGGGGAAATGCGGGAAGTTCCCAGGCCCAAAAGCCGATATTGTATTTGTTTTCAAAATAGGTGGAACCTGTATGTTTGATAAAGGCTGCAACTTGATCGGCGTTGACTTGAATTAAGTTTACGGGATGGGGATTGTCTTGGCTAAAGTTTTGATATGTGGTGTCTTGTTTGCGGTGAGGACTGCGGGTAAAATTGTTTATGGCGAAGGGCATCCCGGCGGCTTCTGCAGCTCTGATATTAGCTCTGACACCTTCTCCTATACCAAATTCGCCGTTAATGTAGCCGGCGATGTTTATTCCTAGACTAGGGTTCATAGTTTCTAATGAATTTAGCACAGTGTAGTGTGGATTTTTTGAGACTGTTGGCGAATGTCTGAGGGGTGAAACCCCTCAGGCATCGCCGTCCTGAATAGGCAGAATGATTGTGTAATCACGCAGCCTATTAAATAATTTATTATGACTCTTCATCCCCGCGACTGCTCGTCAATTCCAGAAATGACAGCAACTGTGGCACGAACATTCTTTCCCAAAGGAAATCCATATACAGCACTTCCGGGTGTTATGAGGTACAATAAGAATAGATTAAAAAAATACACCAATGAAAGCATATTCAGTAGATTTGCGAACAAAAATAGTAGCAGCCCATATCGAGCAGAAGCTGTCGATCAGAAAAACAGCAGCGATATTTTCCGTCAGTAAAAGTTTAGTTCAAAAACTGGTCAAGCAACAAAAAATAGAGGGGAATTTACAGCCGAAACCCAGGGGGAAACCGAGATACAGTCATTTGAATAATTCCACAGCTTCTTTGAGAGAAATAGTGGCAGCACATCCCGATGCAACCTTACTAGAATTGTGTGAGTTATTTGCCCAGAAGACGGGAAATTGGGTGGGTAGAACAGCCATGTGTAACGCCTTACAAAAGTTGGGATTAAATCGTAAAAAAAAACAGTGAGAAGTAGCCAAGCCGGAACAGAAAGAGTCATGAAGTTAAGGTTAGATTATTGGGAAAAAGTCAAGCATATCGACCCACACAATGAGTGTGTTTTTAGATGATACTATTGTAATTTTGTTGGGATTCTGCTTGACTGAACAGCCTATTGTTTGTGCTTGTCGTTGATTCTGTCCCTAAAAACTGCATTTAGAGCGATAATTCTCAGGATGGTATTTGGTTTCGGCTTAAACACCGACACTCACACTGGTGACAGATGCTAGGAGCAAATTTGCCACCAAAACCGCTTTATAAAACAAAGATGAGTTGAGTTTCATGGATTGGCTAATTTAGAGAAAAATAACTAACTTTATGTTACCCCAATATTCATACTGTGATGTTTTAATCAGGATATATAGCGATCGCAAATGAATTGTAAATCACAAATCATGTATAATAATGAGGACGTAAATCTCAGTAGGAGTTGAGATGTCTCAAAAGAAATCGGCACAAAAAGTGGAGCATGAAGTCCAAGCTTTATTGTAACTCGAAAATTTTATTGCCAGCAATCCCGACCCAAGAGAACTTAAAAAAGCTGCTTCTATCCGCATGTTAATTGAAGGGGTTCCCCGCGAAACTCTTCAAAAGATATTGGGAGTATCATCTCCATTTATCAGTAAGTGGAAAATCAATTATGCGTTGCATGGAATTGAAGGGTTGCGCTTAAATCATTAGGGTTCGCGGGGACAACTTAAGCCTGAAGAACGAGCGGAAGTCATCCAATGGTTAACCAATAAAAACCAGTGGGATTTATCCGAATTGTCAAATTATATAGCCGAGCGATATCAGATTGAATTTCAATCAAAAACTAGCTACTACCAACTTTTTAATTCAGCGGGAATTAGCTGGAAAAAATTTCAAAAAAAGAATCCAAAACGTGATGAAGAACTCGTCAAAAAAAAGCACCAAGAAATCTGTGAAATTCTGGAAGAACACCGCTCAGCTATAGAAGCGAGAAAGCTTGTGGTGTATTTGATTGATGAGTGTCATCTATTGTGGGAAGATGTCTGTGGTTATCTTTGGAGAAGGCGCAACGAGAGAATAGAAATACCAAGGCGTGAATCAGATAGAAAAACAAACTTATTATGACGCAGTAAATTATTTAACAAAACAGTTTGTTCTGCGAGAATATGCAACGGCAAATTCTGAGAATACAGTGGCTTACTTAAAAGACTTACAATCTTTAAATCCCGAAGCCAGACATTTGATTATTGGGGATGGAGCCAGCTATCACAAATATAAAGAAATGAAAGCTTACCTAGAAGAAATTAATCAAGGTAAAGAGCGGGATGAATGGCCTTTAACTTGTGTCCTGTTTGCTCCTAATGCTAGGCAGCAGAATCCAGTCGAAGATATTTGGCTTCATGCCAAGACTTGGGTGAGAAAATTTGGGAATCGGCTCAGTTATGAATGCCTTGGTTAAATGGTTTTTCAATTTTACCATACAGTCACAAAGCTTTGACTTTCTCAAGTTACACAAATTTGGTATTTTTGAACCAACACTCAATGGAACTGCTGCTCGATCGAACCCTTAATTAATTTACGAATGATTTGCGATCGCTATAACAGCGAGATATGGCTAAAGTTGCGAAACTGCGATCGGTCTAACTGACCTATTCCTCTCAAAAACAGCTCTCGGTTTCAAAGCAATTCTCAACAATAGCCACAGCGCTCGCCATTCTCCGGGAGTTTCCTGGCGCTGCCACTGGCCCGGCCGACAGTACAGCATTTCGATCAAACAGCGGTGCTGGCTAATGTTCAGGCGATCGAACGCAATTCGCACAGTTGGAAATTCCACAAAACTGCACTCTTTTCCATCCCGAAAACTTGACTCCAACTGAGATTTATCGCTCACCAACTCAATCTTAGCCACAGGAATAAAACAGTTCTCTTCCATGATTTCCAGAGTCGCAGAATCGCAATCAATTAAACCTTTGGCTAAACGACGCTCTGTGCCCAACTCAACAACAGACGGCGCTACCGAGCTCCTTGGTTTGACTGCCGCACTGGGAGAGAGTGGTTTCATTTTCCCCTGGGATAAACTTGTCTCAAAGGCATATTTTTGCGACATCTCTGCTGCTGTAAAACTTTCTTTACTGCCTTTATTTTTCACCGCAAAACTTGGCCACTGCGTCAAAGCAACTTCCGCGCCACTTTCCGAAATTACAGTGGTTATACCCCAAAAACTTTTACCGCCAATATTCAATTGTACAACCCTGCGTAAATTGAACCATTCGTAAATGTCCGGCTTAGGAATATCCACCAAAATCAGCAATGCAATCCCGATCATCAGCAGGTTGTAACCGCTCCAAATCCACCCCAAACTCATTCCTTTTGACAACTGTGCACTTTCGGATATTGACTGTACGGTGTCAACATTTTTAACTAAATTAATGTTTAAATTGTGCCACAAACTGACTGCTGTAGCTGCGAACAATACAATCAAAGGCCATCCCAAATTCCAGTTAAAACGAAAGCGATCGCTCGCCATTCCTTTTGGCGTCACCTGAAACCCTTTCCCAAAGGGATTCAGCATGGAACTCACCACCGTCACCGCTAAAGGAATACACTGGACGAACGAATAAACATCGGAAAGCAAAGCCGATCCAGATCTGCGGTTCAGCCAAGAAAACACAGTAAGTTGCACCAAATAGTAAGGCAGGAAAAAGTACAGTAATTCCCGCGCACTTGCCCGCAAAGGAATTATGCCGAAAAATGAATAAGCTACAGGTATCAACAGATATAAAACCTTGGTTAAACTGGTAAACCAGTGCAGCAATCCTTCTAAATGAGACAGCCTTTGTACGAATCTGAGACCGCGAATTGTTAAAGGATTGGAATCAATAAAAAATGCCTGAAGAGTGCCTCGCGCCCAGCGTAGCCTTTGATTTAGATGAGCTTCTATATTTTCAGCCGCCAAACCAGCACTCAATTTTTCATCTAAATAAACTAATTGATATCCGGTTGCTGACAGCCGAATTCCGGTAAAATAATCTTCGCAGATTGAATCTGTGACCAATCCTCCCGCTGCTTCTAAAGCAGTCCGCCTCACAACAAAAGATGTACCGCAACAAACCACGCTGTCGGCGCTGTCTTTGATGATTTCAATTTGCCGATAAAAGATTTCTTCTTCCGGCGCCAGCACATTTTCTAAACCTAAATTACGAGAGATGGGGTCGTGATTGTAAAAGCTTTGCGGTGTTTGAACGAGGGCGATTTCGGGATTTTGAAAAAATCCAACTGTGCGAGTTAAAAAGTTTTTAGTGGGAATAAAATCCGCATCGAAAACTACAATTAGTTCTCCATTTGTAAGGGCTGTGGCATGATTAATGTTTCCAGCTTTGGCGTGAATATTATCTGGTCTGGTTATATACTCGCATCCCAGTTCTTTTGCCAGCAACTTGATTTCAGACCGCTTAGTATCGTCAAGCAAATATACTTTTTTGTTGGGATAATCTAATGCTTGACAGCCGATTACACTGCGCCGTAAAATGAAAGCCGGTTCATTGTAGGTTGGGATGAAAATATCTACTGGCGGGGTGAAGTTTCCAGCTTCAACTGCAACTGCCATGCGATCGGCTTCTCGACGCCGGTCTTTCATTCTCAGCATTAAATACAGTTGAATACTGGTGTTGAAAACCAGTAACATTTCTAGGAAAAACAGCCCCAAACTAAAGATACCGTTGAGGGGATCGGTCAAATTTAGAGTAGCGAGTGATCGCCATAAAACGTAGCGAATGGTTAAAGCCAGAACAATTGCAACTACCACAGCGCGCGACCATTTCTGCGGTTGAGGCGAAATTTTAATTGCAGCTAAAGCAACGGAGACAAGCACGATAGTCGGCACTAACAAATACATCTTGCTCGTAGCAGGCACTTGCAGCCACACAGGCGGGTTTTGCTGCCAAGTGTTGATTGTGGCAAAAATACCGCTGACTGTACCTTCACGGCCAAACCAGGCTGCGGCGATCGCACCTGCGAAAGCAACCACCCCCAACACGACTAGCGTTGCCATCGGCACCCGCGAAATCCGCCCAAAGCGGCGTTTCAAGTCTTGAAGATCAAATCTTGAAGTTGTCATAAAATAATTTTAAAGTCCCGATCGTGCATGCAACAGTAAGGGTTTGCTGCTGTCCACTTTTTAATTCTGTGGAAAATTCCGACACACCCCCATTAGTATATTTACATTTTTTAACATTCTGACCATTGTATGATAATTCATCTTGCTTGCTGTTGCCAAACTGCTTAGCGAGTCCAAACCTGGCAAAATATAGCAGAAGGAAGAAGGAAGAAGGTTTGAGTTACCCAGGAGAGAAGTCATATGGATTCCGGTAACACTGGAATGATGGGGAGTGGGGAGTGGGGGAATGTGGAATTATTGACCTTGACTTTATCATTCCCACTCAACCGGAAAAGATATCAGAAGCAATCTTCGGCAAGGATTTCAGCAATGTCGGCAACAGGCTTTCGGGCCTATTCCATAATAAAAAATAATTCTTGTGGGCCGTTTCTGCGACGCCGCCCATAAAAAGCTGATTGAAAATACTGCCACATCTGGGTCATAAACGTCGGGCGCGCTTGCTATAGTTCAAAAAAAATTACAGCAGTTCTCAATCTTGGTGAGGTATGCCCTATGCCCACGGAGGCCTATGCCCCCGGAGGTCTATGCCCGCTTATCAAGCGTGGACCTCATGTTACTGAGCAAGGCTATATCTTGTCTACAAATCAAATAGGATTGCTATATCAAACTATAGCAATCCAGAAAGTTTAGCAATTAGATGAATTTGACATCTAACTAAAGGTAGATTAATTTTATATTAATTTAAAAAAATTACCGCGATCGCAGCACAAAAATTTAGCCATCCAAAAACTAATCAGCCATTTCTAATTGCGAGATTGCATAGCGGGCGACAGCCAAACTAACTCTGGCTTGTTCTATTTCCGACAATTGAGCCCAGGGTCTTGTAGTAGCCATGACTAATTCCCCCCCTTCCGAATCAACATCTCGCATGGCATAAGCCAAAGGACGTGCCAACACCTGCAAATCTTCCTCAGCCCACTGAGGCAAAATATCTAAGACGCACTCTACCATTTGGTCAGCTAAAGATTGATACTTAACAGTGGCGTTTTGCACGCTTTGAGCGATGCTGGCCAGAAAATCTTGAGGAACGCGAGCAAATTTCTCGCGCAAAGACTTTTGCAGAGCAGTCGTCAGCCAAACTTGTTCTAATTGCGAGAATAAAACTTGCGACTTCAGGGCAATATCGCTGTCGCTGAAGGAATCAGATAGCGCAAATTCCTGCTCTAGGGCAGCTAAATAAGATTCGGATTCAAGCTGTGCAGGATTCCAGGGATAAGCAACATCAGTCTGAACAATTGTGGCGAGAAGTTCCATCTGGGCTTGAGTTTGTGAGTCGCGAAAATATTCAGAATCAGTAGATTGGGTAGCCATGATGTAATACCTAGGTGGGAAAAGGAAAAGACAGAAGGGGGACTGTGCCAAGAGCTAGTTGCGAGCCATCAGTGGTGAGTAACTCTTTTAAATTCAGACTGGACACTCAACGCCCAGAACTTTGCTGTGCCAGTAGCCGCTTGCCTTCATTAGCTACACCCGCACCTTAATTCGTTCCGCAATCAGTCTCACTGTACCCCGAAGTTTTAGGAACCTCAATAGTGAACTCAAAAATCTGACCTTGAGAACTGCCAAATTTTAGCTGAGTCCCGCTGCGTAGCAGAAATTCTTGGTGGTGAACTCTCTGCCATCCCTCAGATCCCAAAACTAGAGTCCCGTAGCGAGAAAAATCGCGCAGGAAGTAGCTAGGTTCTTCCCGGCTATCTCCGATAGTGTTCCGGCAGAAAATCTCGGCGTGTTTTTGAGAAACCCACTGTTCTCGAATCACTACGTCATTTTCTTCCCAGCGTCCGACTCGAACCATACCTGCGCGAATCGGCCAAACCTGATTAATCGATTCGGTGGATTTGGCATTTGGTCGATCGCGCCCCCGCAAATAAGCACAAGACGGCAACCGTCCCAACCAAGTAGAAGAATTTAAAGGCAATTCTGTTTTGAGGTCATCTACCGGCTCAGTTAGCTGACCGTCAAACTCAGGGTGCATATAAAGCACAGGCAGCGTCCAAGCCGGTTGATTGAACTTGTAGAGGGTCAATAACTGCTGTCTGGCGACGGCGACTGCCCGATCGATCGACATCCGTCCGGCCAAAGCTTGGGCAAAAGTTTGGATAAAACTCCGGGCCTCGCGATCGGCGATCGAGTCCCGCATCCCCAACACCGCAGGCACCCCGTGATGAATCAGTACCTCAGCCAAACTGCTGCGGGCGATCGCCTGTTGCTGACCGTTAGTTGAGTGCAGCCTCTCCACCGCCGGCTGAGCTCCCCAGCAGGCATTAAACACCGCCAGAGTCACGCGGCACCGAACTAAAACCTGAGCCAGTTCAGTGCCATTAATCGCCGTTTCCGGCCCCAAAAACAGCAAACCGCCGTCGGGGCCCGGTATCCCGTGGCCTGCGTAAAACAGAATGTTGTAAGCTTGCGTTTCCAGCCGAGAAATGAGTTCCGCCGGAGTAGGTTCGATCAGAGTATCGACGCGAGTCGGAACGCTGATGTCAAAATATTTGTCGCTGTCGTCGGTTTGAAAAGCACTTTCCAGAACGCCAGCTAGGGCGAGTGCTTCTTCTCCCAACTGCAAATGACCGTTATTACTCTTGGAAAATTGAGAATTAGCACCGCCGCCGGGTTCTGCTTGTCCCAAAACTAGCAAAATGTTGAGCGACTCCGCAGGCTGCAGGGGTGGCAAAGGTTCAACATTGCTGGTAGTTCGGCTGAACAGCAGTTGCTGCGACAGAGAAATTGCCGGTTGACCGGCTTGAGGCTGCATAATTTCCCAAGGTAAAGCAATTAAATACGGTTCGCGCAAGTCTACGCGCACTCGCAGAGGTAGATTTTGCCCGATCGCGATACCTTTACTTTCCTGGAGACTACCCTGAATCGGCCCTTCAAACAGCCACTGCCAAAGATTAATCCCCAAATGCTGCATCAGGCGGCTGCTGTAGCTTGCCGGTGGCCGAGGCGGATGCTGATCCCCTTTGTCGCCCCACCCCTGTTGACCGAGGTGGAGCGGAACAGAGGGCGTCGCTGGAGCGAGGTGGAGCGACTGAGGACTTCGTTGTTCAGTTTCTGCCAGTATATTCTGGTTGTTTTCCGGCGAGACGAAACTTCCATCAGGATTTAGGGGCAATTCGTGAATTGTCCCGGAGGGCGAAAACATTTCCTGCCAAGCTTTCCAAGATTGGGAGAGGGTATCGGGCCACATACAGTCGTGGTGAACGTACCCGCTGGGATAAGGAGCTTGTAGAACCCAAGTGGCAAAATGGTTTGCCCCAGCGGTTCTCAGGCGAGCGATCGCTATACTGAGGCAAGGACTTTCAGGGCGCGCCATTCACAACTACCGACTCTGGATATAGGGTGGGATTGAGTTTCTCTATTTGTAGTTTATCGGGTTTGGGGTGCGATCGAGTGCGTGAGATTGCTTTGGCAGTTTTTACTTTTACTTAGTGCCCAAAAATTTATCTATATTAGGTAAATCTACCCAAGTTCCCGTAGCATTCGACTCCTGGGTCAAATCCATCAACAACTGTGAGTAAACCCCTTCTCTGAGGGACGGTATCAAAGATTTACCGGCATCTATTGCTTCTACCCACCTATCTACTACTCGAATAAACGGTGCAATTCTCCCGTCTGGATATACTTGAGGAAACTCCAATCTTTGAGGAATTTTGATTTCAGCTAAAGGTTCTCCACCTTGGGAACCCCACAAGCGAAATCCGTGGACGTAATCTTGCTGGTTGTCGCTTCCTAACACCAACGTACCCTTACTTCCGTATATTTCCACCCAGTGTCCCCGCCCTTGATAAGTAACAGAACTCAAACAAACTTGACAAGGAGTTCCCCCGGCTAATTCCAACATCAACGCGCACGAATCATCTGCATCAACTAATTTTAAATTTCCTGAATCATTCGGATCGGGCCGCCGCGAAATTCCTGTAATCAAATGCCCAGAAAGCCTTTGGGGCGGGCCGAACAGCCAGCTAATATAATCAAAAACGTGAGAACCAGTCGCGCCCAAAACTCCGCCGCCTAGATCTTTTTGCGCGTACCAATTCCAGGGGCGATTAGCATCAGCGCGGCTCGACACCAGCCAATCAATCTTAATTAAACGCTTCTCTCCCACATATTCTGCTGCCAATAATTCTGCTAGCATTTGCCATGCGGGGATGAAGCGAAACTCAAAGTCCATTGTGGCAATTGCTCTCGAACCACCATTTTTAAAATCGGTTGGAGATTCGTTGTTTGCCAATCGGTAAAGTTCCCTGGCTTCATTTGCTGTCAGGGCTGTGGGTTTTTCTAATAATAAATGCTTGCCTGCTTCCAAAACGGTTTTTGCCATTTCAAAATGCAAAAATGGCGGCGTGGAAATGCTGACGCCCGCCACTTCTGGGATGGCTACTATATCGGCGATCGAGTCGCAAGCGTAGGGGATATTGTGGGTAGAGGCGAGATCCTTTGCTTTGTCTAAATTCCGGTGATAAACAGCCACAACCTCTGTCCGGTGATGGGCCTGGAATCCGGGAAGGTGAACTTTTTGACCGAAACCTGTACCGACTACTGCTACGCCTATTTTTGACATAATTTAATAATTGGGAATTGTTAACTGTTGACTGTTCACTGTTGGCAGTTGTTAGTTGGCAGTTGGCAGTTGGCAGTTGTTAGTTGTTAGTTGTTAGTTGTTAGCTGCAACCAATAACTAATGACCAATAACTAATAACTAATGACTACTGACTAATGACTAATGACTACTGACTAACCACCCATTCAATTACTTGTTTGCCCAAACTAACGCCATCAAACAAGTCAATTTCTCTGATCCCTGTAGGGCTGGTGACATTAACTTCTGTGAGATAGCCGCCAATAATATCAATGCCGACAAAGTACAGTCCGTCCCGTTGCAGCACTGGTTCTAACTGAGCACAAATTTGCAGTTCGCGATCGGTAATTTCTGTTTTTGCGACTCGGCCGCCGACGGCCATGTTGCCACGAAATTCATTGCCGGTGGGAATGCGGTTGATAGCACCGATGGGCTTGCCGTTCAACAATATAATCCGTTTATCTCCCTCTTTGGCTTCCGGCAGGTAAGTCTGAACCATCACTGGAATTTGCCCTTGTTGAGTGCTAATTTCCACCAGGGAGTTGAGATTGCGATCGCCCGCTTCCAAGAACAAAATCCCCTCGCCAGCTTTGCCGCCCAAGGGTTTAAGAACTGCCGCTCCTTTTTTCTCAACAAATTGCCGAATTACCTGTTTGTTTTGAGAAACAATGGTTTCGGGGATCGCTCCCTCAAATTGCAAAGCATACATCTTTTCATTCGCCGCCCGCAATCCTTTGGGACTGTTAACTACCAAAGTTTTAGCGGGATCGATGCCATCTAGAAGGTAAGTAGCGTAGAGGTAAGGAATGTTGACTGGGGGATCTGTCCGCATAAATACTGCATCCATTGCTTCCAGAGGCTGCAAAGTAGGATGTTCTACCTGGTACCAAGCCTCAGCAGCCTCCCAGCGTCCATCTACCACTTTTACTGGGGTGAGGGCTACCCGACTGAGCATTGCCCAGGTTTTGCCGCCGATGACGCTTAGTTCGTTGGCTTGAGCCGCCCAGACTTCGTGACCCAACTCTTGAGCTGCCTCCATCAGCGCTACGCTGGTATCGTGTCCTGGAATTAGTCGCGCGAGGGGATCGATGATGAATGCAAATTTCATTGTCAATTAAAATTAAGAATTGGTCGCAGGCAAATTTGGGCTAACGCAAAATTCGACAGGGAATGCCTCATTTTGCCGCTAGCAGCGGGTCTAGCTGGCCTAGAGCATCCAGTTTGTGGATGTCGTCGCAGCCGCCTATGTGTTGGTCGTTAATGAATATCTGGGGCAGGGTGCGGCCTCCGTTGGCTCGATCGCTCATTTGATCCCGTGCTGCTTCATCTCCGTCGATCGCGTACTCTGTAAAATCAACCCCTTTTCGTTTCAGCAGTGCTTTGGCACGAATGCAAAACGGGCAGGTTCTCCAAGTGTAAATTTCTACTTTAGGGGTCATGGGACGCTCAAACAATAACAATATTTTTTAATTGTAATCTTAACCATAGTGCGGACTGTTTTTAGTTCCTCGGCTGAAACCCTCGATTTTTCCTTGGTAGCCAACTTGCCTTGGAACCTTGAAACCCTTATTCTACGGTTGCCTATAAAAAACTGTCCGAAGGATTTATCTTAACCAATCTTATTTTAATTTTTATATTTTAATTTTTATATATAGCAACATATAGCAACCTTATCTTTTGTACCGGAGGTTATTCATTGCTGAAACCCTTGCCAGCAATTGCATTTGCCTTCTTCCTTTTTTTTACCCTGACTGAAGTCGCTATCGCTTTCTTCCTTCAACATCCGGCTCTATTTGCAGCGCACAACCGAAGCGAGGTGTCAAGTTATTTTTTATACAATTTTTTATTTTTTATATAAATTTAAGTAAACAAATACCCATGCTTAAAAAAACGGAGACATGGTAAAGGCAAACAGGTTGGTCATCAGCCTGCCTAGCGCTGCGGACCAACCTGCTTGTTTCGCTTTCTGCACGAACAGATCATTCCTGCACCTGTCAGTAGGACTGCGATCGCAGTACCCGGTTCAGGAATAGAAGTTGAGCTTCTCGAAGGTGTGATGTATATTTGGGACAAACTCCCCTCGGTCGCCAATTGCGGGTCGGATGTCGTTGCTGTTGATGTCTGGCTGGAGGCACAGGCAGTAGAATAATTTCCCGGACCGCAGACATCTACTGCTGCTGCCGGAGGGGCGGCAGCTAGATAGTAAAACGCTGTTGCCATTGTGGCAGAGAGTCCAATTGCTAGTTTTGCCAGTGGCGTACACATAACTATTTAGTTAAACAGTGGTAAAATCGAAAAATAGAAATAGTCCTAGAGATTAGCGCTGTACGACGGGCAAGGATTTTAGAGTTCTTACAATAGATGGATGTATTCTCTCGCGGACGCCTGTAAAAGATAGTATAGCGCTTGAGATGAGTGCCCAAACACTTTAATAATATTATTCTCTTTCACCTTGACATTCCGTACCGTGGTTGGGCCAGAGTGAAGCAACCTCTTTTTGCAACCTCTGAAGCAACAGCCCTTACAGCCATTAACAAAGAGTCTTTTTACCTTGACCGCGGTCTCGGGCAATTATTTATTTAACCGAGCGCAAAATAGAGATGCTGTATTGTACTTTGCAATGCACAATCTGACTACTCTTTTATAATCTCATAGTTCGACTAGATCTGTCCTCAGTATATGTACGTATATTCCCCGATGTCAACTATTCAAAAGGAATATTTAAGTATTTACCGAGGGTAGAGGACGTATTGAATGAGCTGAGCAAGTCTGTCGCGGAGAGTTTCCATCCCAAGACCTTTGGCGGCCGAAATAAATACTGCTTGAGGAAATTCTTCTCGGGCGAGAGCGAGAGTATCTCCATCTACGGCATCGATTTTGTTAAAAACTACAAGGGCTGGCCCTGGCGTTACGGGCATATCGGTCAAAATATTCATGACAGATCGAATTTGGCTCTGCCACGCGGGATGGGAGAGATCGACGAGATGCAGCAAAGCATCGGCATCAGTGACTTCTTCGAGGGTAGCCCGGAAAGCGTCGATCAAGGCGGGGGGCAGTTCGCGAATAAAGCCCACTGTATCTGTAAGGACGATCGACAGGGGTTCCCTGGTGACAGTGCCGGGAATGGTCAACCGTCGAGTTGTGGGGTCGAGGGTGGCAAATAACTGGTCGGCGGCGTAGACCTCGGAATTTGTGAGCAGGTTGAGCAGAGTCGATTTACCTGCGTTGGTGTAGCCAACGATCGCCACTGAGGGTACATCGTGATGATGGCGGTTCTGCCGCAGCCGGAAGCGGTGCGCCAGCAGTTGATTTACTTCTTGCTGCAATCGAGAAATGCGTTTGGCGATCGTCCGCCGTTCGGTTTCTAGCTTGGTTTCCCCAGGGCCTCTAGTACCGATGCCGCCACCCTGTCTCGACATTGCCTGACCGCGACCTCTGAGCCGGGGCAGGGCGTACTCTAGCTGAGCGAGTTCGACTTGCAATTTACCCTCGCTCGATCGAGCTCTTTGGGCAAAGATGTCGAGAATTACCTCTGTTCGATCGACAACGCGAAGACCTATCTGAGTTTCCAAGTTCCGTATTTGTGCGGGGGCCAGGTCGCGATCGAATACCACGAGATTAGCACTAATCGTCTGAGCGGTGAGGGAAATTTCCTGAACTTTGCCTTCGCCGACGACTGTTTGCGGATGGGGGCGCGATCGTTTTTGGCGCACTGTTTGCAGAACCTGACCCCCGGCGCTTTCAACCAGCCGCGTGATTTCTGCGAGCCCGTCCTCAAACTCCAACTGAGTCATGTGCTGAGTCATGACACCTACCAACAGCACTTTGTCTTGGTCTGCATCGACCTGCTTAGCGACAAACTCTGCTTGAAACTCTGCTTCGAGTCCTTCCACCAAATCCAGAAAGTCTTGGTCAGCGAGTTCGTCCAAATTCAGCGGTTCTGATATTTTCCAGGGAAAGTGTGGAGTTTGAATTAGTGACTTTGGAATAGAAGGCTCTTCTATTTCATCAGTTGCATCTGGTTCTAACTGAGCGCTCAAAACAGAGAACTCAAAATTTGGCTGATCTCCCTGGGGTATCAGGTGAGCGAGATAAGTTTCTTGGATGTAACCAGTCGCACCGCCGCCGCGGCGCTGAAATCCTCCCCCGGTCAGTGTCAGCCAAACGAGGGCGTCCAGGCGCTGAATTGCCATTGCTGTGAGGGCTGCTTCGCTTGGGGTTTCTGGCTTCAGGTGGGTGGCGATGCAGCGAATGCCGCTGAGGCGACCTCCCCCGTAGCGGGGCAATTCTAGGGGCGCAATCTGCGTTTGCCGGGGTGAACCCACGCCGACGCGAATTACTTGTCCGCGGCGGTTGATGTAGGTGCAGATTGGTTTGTCTATTTCCGTGCTGATGGCGGCGACGCGCTGGGCGAATTCTGCAGTGGTGATGCGATCGCCCGGTAGTCGTTGGTGGTACAGCTTTTCGAGTTGCTTGAGCTGGCTGGACTTTAAACCTTGAAGATGGCCGTAGATGGTTTCGATAACTGTTTCTCCCGATCGCTCTGTTTATCTCCTATTTTAATTAACTCCCGCGCGATGTGTTCGGCTTTTGAGTTGAAATTTACTAAATTTTCTTGCGTCTAGGAGCTCGCGGATTCGGTATTGTCGAGTCACCAGCGCCGTTGTTTGTCGCTAGGGGGCGATGGAGCCTTTCACAGCGGGCATATCAACTTGCAGTTGTATTTAGTATCTACAGATACAGGCGATCGCTTAAAAAATCTCCCTCAACAAAACTTAACACTTTATTTTCGGTTTCAAAATCCTCCTTTAGACTTGTGTTTATCTTGAGCCTACAGGCAGATAGCAAAGCAGAAATTAGGCCGCTACCATGAGAAGCGAAACATTGTTAAGGAATGTAAAAACATGGAAACTCGTCCTACTAACTTGCCTCCTACAGCGAATGCTTACAACGGCAAAGATCGGAATGCCTTTTTGTTTGGCTTCAACCCGCAAGCAGAACTTTGGAACGGTCGCTTAGCGATGATCGGTTTCTTAGCTTATTTGCTTTGGGATGCCGCTGGATATAGCGTTCTCCGTGACATACTTCACTTTCTGCCTACCTACATTGCTCAGTAATGAGTAGCGGTATTTCCTGTCTGGCAGCGTGACTAAATGCCGCCACTGCCAGACAGGCTAAAAGTTACAAATGGCAGCGAGTATGGTTTTGTCCCTTTGTATCTTTCGTTACTTTTGAATGGCATTAAAAGACTTCTTGCTGTGATTCCATGATTACGGGTGGGGGCGCTGTCGCCGACGCAGTGAATATTGACAGCAACAGATATTTATGGCGTAAGGGCGATCGCCCCTGCTGTATTTTTGGCAAGAAATCTCATCGAGCATTTCTGATAATTTATGAAAAATAGGAGCATCAACAACGATGATTAACTCAAATTTACTGGCAGTAGTAGCATCGACTGTGACTGACACAGCATCAGGAAATTGGCAAAAGCCTCTGGTGATGTTTGTTTGCAATATCTTAGCATTGCTAGTTCTCAGCCGCCGAATTTGGTATCCCCACGTCGGACCGAAAATGCCTTTACCCTTTCCCTCTTTGTTCAACAATGTTAGCGTACCGGCATTTCTGGCTTGCATGAGCGCAGGTCATTTGCTCGGAGCATTCACGATTTTGACCCTCAACATCGACAAGTATTTTTAGGATAAATAGCATCGTTTTTGTGGCGATTTAGTGCTACAAATTGTATTAAGTAGGTTCAAAACCGCCCAAAAAATCAATGGCAGGGGTAAGTGAAAAGCACTCACCCCTAATTTTAATTTTATATATGGATTGGCGCAGAAATCGGTTTTTTTACCATCCACATTATATCAGCTTACTATGCTTAAACCCTTCAAATTTGACTGCAAATCCTTCACCTTGGGGAGCCGCACACATTAACCCAACTTGAACGATTGGTGAGTCAGTTAGATATGCCAATCGCATCATTGAATAGTCTGACCCATTCAAAGAGTATTGCACTTCCACCGTTTCAGCTCGGCGCTTTACCCGCAGCCACAGGGAAACTGGTGGCACTTCAAGCGGCATAACAGACCAATCGGAATAGTCTCGTGTCACAACCGCGCTCACGTTTTGCACTCCCTCAACAAACTCAATGCCGCACTTGAGCCAGATATTTTCGCTTTCTCGAATCATCAATCCTGCTTGATCGTAGAGCGATTGATAGCAACCAGTAATTTTGACTTCTGCTGTAAAGTCGCCTGAAACTTGACGGTAGTAAAAGTTGCCGTTATCGCGAATGAATCCGTAATGAGTTTGCCGCCAAAAGTCAGTCTTTGCCCCGGCGGTAATATGGATAACGTCGTTATCCTCATGCCATTGTAAAGGTTCGTTGTACCATTGCATTGTTTGCATCTCCTGCTAACTTCCTCCAATTCCGTGCAGTACCAAATCGGCCCAAAAATGAGATAACATAGCGTATTCTAATCCCCAACGCCAGTAAAGAAAACCAAAGGGAATTCCTAAGAGGGCATTGAGTGTAAGGGTGCGGAAAATGACGATTGGGGTTAGCCCCCAGAGATTGGCAGCGGCAGGCAAATGACCCACGCCAAACAATATTGCCGCCGCCACAATTGCCAGCCAAAAAATCCATGTAGAGGGTTGCAGTTTGTCTCGCTCAAAAATCTTCCAAAGTAGCCACGCCATCAATGTCATAGCGAATAGCCTCAGCAACAGTTCTTCGGTAATGCCTCCGTAAAAAGAAGCTAAGAGGCGTTTCCAGAGGTCAATTTCGAGCGTTGTTGGAGTTGCCGTTGGTGGCATCCAAGGTTGGAAAGCTAAACTCAATCCTATCAGGACAATGCCACCGATGCAGCCTACAATTAGCGCCGTGTTAAGGGCAGATTTAGAAAGAGTTGGAACAGGCTGTCGATACACCAGCCCACGAATGAGGGGGGTATCGAGTCCCATTGAGTTGCCTAGGCGTAGTCCAATCCAATTCAGGAGAATCAAAAGAAGTCCAGTTTGAAGGGCGGACGCAATAGCTATAACAGGTAACGGTGTAGGCAGTTGCGCGACTGCTGGATTCAGAGACAGCGCATAAGGAAATAATGCCAACGCTGCCAGAGTGCCCAGTAAGGCCCAAAATAGCGCCAATCGCAGGTGATGTTTTTTGGAACTATCTGTAGTCATAATTTTTGATTTTATCAATAATCATCTAATTAATAAATCAGAAATTATGCACTCCCACCACAGAAACCGGGTTTTTTATCACAAGAAGGGGTTCTCCGGCCCACCCCACAACACATAAAGTTTTTTGTGGGGTGGGCGGAAGAACCCGCCATGAAAGCTTTATTGACTTAATTCGACTGAATTTGCGAATTCAAAACCTTAGAAATTCGATCGCGCGTTTCCTCCAAATGAGCCCGCGTATAAGCATCAGCATTCCGATCCAAATTCCGAATACTCTTGCTCAAACCCTCCCGCAACTGCCGCAACTCGTACCAAGCCAAACTCCGCGCATCCTCTGGAACACTGGTTTTTCGCAGCACCATTCCGATCAAAATTGCTAAATGTTCCCGCTGCAAAGAACGCCGAAAAGTGGAAATTTGTATCTTCTTTTCCGACTGCAAAACCTCTTGCCAGATATCCTTTTGCACAGTATCCAACACTTCCGGCAACCTCAAAGCAGTTTCCGGTGATGATTTCAACTCCGCATCCCGCAGTCTCGCCAAACGCATCGGAGATAGCAAAACCCGCAACACAAACCGCTGCAAAAAAGTAATTCGATCGCCGATCGGGTAATCTAGAGGAAACACCAAAGCCGGACTTCCCCAGTGTTCCCAGCGGGAAGGCGCCAATTTATTCAGCAATTCCGGCGCAAAACTAAACGCATCCGGGGCAAAAACGTACTTTTCTAATGTTGCTAATGCTTCTCGCTGCTGAGAAAGCTCGATCGGCACAAACGGCAACTTCGCATTAGCATCTCCAGGGCGAACCCGGTTAAACGACTGCCCGCCGACGTACAAAGTAGCATTCATCACCTGCTGAACATAATACCCGAACACCGAATCAAACATCACCCGCAGTTCGTTATAACCGTCTTCCCCAGCCGGAATTCGCTTTTCTAAACGCTTCCACATCGCCCTAGCATTATCCAATTGCCATTGCGAATACCTCAGCATATTAGCGCTGAGATCGAAAGTATTTGCAGCGGGATCGAGAGTATCAAAAGAATCTTCATCCGGCGCGTAAGCTAATTGCTGTTCCGCAGCGCGGCTGGCAATTTGTTGCAGCGCTGGTAAGTCGCTGTTCGGGTTTGGGCCGCCAATCACCTTGTAACCGTACTCGATCGCCCAATCGTCGTAAGGCCCTACAATCGTTGAAAAATAGTCGCCCTGCACAGTTCCCTGCGGTGCCAAATTAATCGGCACATAATCCATCACCGACGCCACCAAACCTTGCGTGCGAGTTACCTGAGTATTGTTCAAATCCTCCGGTTGCAGCATCGTACTCCCGTGAAAATTGTGCCTCAAACCAAGAGTGTGACCTACTTCGTGGGCAGTCAAAAATCGGATATATTCATTAACATAATTGTCAATCGTCCCAGTGCTAGGCGTTGCATTGTCCAACAGATCCATCGACATTGCCCCCATCGCAAATTGGCGGCTCGATTCCAACCCAAAACACATATCCGAACTCGACATCAACCGCGATAAAGGCGAGCGCTTTTGCTCTTGGTATCTTTCTACCAAAGTCGGCAAATCATCAGCCATTCCACCTCGATCATTTTCCCCGCCACTTTTTCCTAAATCCCCATTTTCTAGCACATTTAAATAGCGAGAATACATCCCAAACTGACAGGGATTGGTATTAGAACCGTTTCGGCCTTGAAAACTCTTAGATAGCGATCTATTTTGTTCCACCAAAGCCCGATAACCCTGTTTGATTTCCCGGACAACATTAGCATCCAACAGAATGTCAGCATCCAAAATTTCCCCCGTCAGCGGGTTAGTGCGAGACGGCCCGATGCCGGCAAACTGAGGCTCAAAAGAACTCGACCAGCGGATAGTATTGTAGCGAACGTCAGCCGGGTCCCATTTAGCATTGTCCGGCATTTGTTTGACCTGAATTGCCTCAGTAAAACCTGCCTTTTCAAAAGCTTTGTTCCACTCCAAAACCCCCTCGCGAATTGCGTTTCGGTATTCGGGAGGCACATTATTTTCAATCCAAAAGACGATCGGCTGTACCGGAGGCGACATCGGCGCCGTCGGGATTTGCTTTTGCAAATGCCAGCGATTGATATAGCGCACAAAAGGCTCCCGGCTGCTCTTGTCAGAAAAGTCCTTATATGCTGTGAGAAAATAGCCTACTCGCTCGTCCGCAAGTCGGGGCCGATAGCCGTTATTTAGCGGCACTTCCGAGAAGCTGTAGTGAATGCGGAGGTTAAAAGCCCGACTGTCAGGAACCGAAGGTAAATAGTTAACTTCACTGTCATTATCGCTAGAAAAACCATAGACAGAAGCAATCTCCACATTCAGCGGAAACGCTTTAACATCTTTAAAAGAAGACTTGTCTGCATCGATCGAGTAAGAAGAACCCAAAAGCATCGGCAAAATCGCTTTTACCCCTGGTAAATCGCGTTTTTCGCTCATCAGCAAATCGCCTAAATCGATCAGCAGAGTTTGTCTTTGCGGATGAATGCTTTTGAGAGGCAAAGAATAGAGAATCGAGTCGCTAAATCCCCGCGCTACGGAACCTGCTTGCGGGTCGCCCGGACTTGTGCGAAAATTTATATTTGGGATCACAAACTGCACGTTATTTTGGACGCGCCGCAGTTGAAACAAGAAATCGCCGATCGGCATTCCGCTCAAAATGCCCGACTCCCCCAAACCCGAAGCCAATGTCACAAAGCACAGGAACTTTTTGTTTAGTTGTTGCGGTTTAATTTCCAGATATACTTTATCAGTTGCTTGATTGCGGTAAAGAGTAAATAATCCCTCTAACTTTTGCGCGTCTTTGACAACCTCTTCAAAGGGGGCCAGAGTTGGCTGTTCGCTACTGTGTTCGTTGCTGGGCGGCCCAGATGATAAAGCTAAAGGTAAAAAGAAACCTTTATACAAACTGAAACAGAAAAATGCTAAAGATAATATAAAAAATATCAAAGGCCAATTTTTTCTTGGACTTTTGATCTGTTGATTTTTGCTATTTTCTGGAAATATCAATCTTTTCATTTTCACTACTATTTAGCCGCCGGAAAGAATAGTTTTGAGATAGTCGCGCAGCACTCGACACGCTGGGTTCATTTAACTTCTAAAATAACTCACAACTTTAAAGTCAAAACTACTGTTTCGCCGGCCAGGGAATCATGGGATCTTGAGCCAACCGTTTAGAAACTGCAACAGCACCGTAACGGTTGAGGTGGCTGGGGTCGGAAAAAGATTCCCGCGCCTGGGGCCACAATAAACTCTTATCTAGAAAAATTAGTCCGCTTTGAGCTGCTAATTCTTGCATATATTGCCGGAATTCTTGTTCGTAACCTGTCCGCACAGGGTCTAAATAATCTTCAGTCAGAGGCATATTCACAAACACGAGATTGATGTTGCGAACTTTGGTAAATTCGATCAGATTTTTGAGTGCTAGAGCTTGTTCGCCTACCAATTTAAAATTTTGATAGTCGGAGTCGTAATAACCAGATACTTTCGGGTGCTTCTGAAAGTAAGTTTCGGGATTGAAGCGTATATCGATCGGCAAAAAGCCATTTGGTTGATACTCGCTGACTGGTTTACTCACAGCAGTTGGCTGGGCATTATTTTCCCTTGTTTGTTCACCCAGGGCTGCGGTTTGGGGGCTGTCGGTTGCAACAGGGGCTGAGGGATTAACGATCGATCGCAAAAACCCTTTAAGTTGATCGCGCTTTTTGTAAGTTGCAGAACCCTCAACCAACTTTTGACTCACCAATTGCTGAACATTAGCTTGAGCTTCTCCCAAATTGTTCACCAATTCAGTCGCAGTCGCCACCGGATTGTTGGCGCTTTCCTTCGATGTTTCGGATTCTAATTGATTGGTGCGGATCAGAAAACTACCCCGGCTCAATTGCCTGTAACCTTCCGAAGAAGCGATCGCACTAAAAGTCAAATCCGGTCGCCCGCTGTTGAGAGCCCTCGCCCCGTCAGCCAACACCAGCAATTTCGGCAGTTGTTGCGGCGGCAAAATCCGGCGGATGAGCGAATCTACAACTTGGAGAGTAGCTCCATTAACCCCAAAATTGTAAGCCCTCAGCCCCGGATAGCCCGAAGCTGCCAAAGCGGTTTCCAAAACCGCCGGGTCGATACCGCGCAGCGCCCTCGAACTACCGACAATTAAAATATCCGGCGGTTTTTTGTGCAGGTGGATATACTCTTGATAGCGCGCTATTTGGTCGTCAAGCTGCTCGCTCCTCAAAGTGGGGAACACCGGAGGAGCAGAAACATCAGCTACAGGAACGCTAGTATTGCCCGGTTTCGTAAACCCAGAGCCATTAAAAGCTTCTTCCCGGTTGGCTTCTGGCGACGGCTGCAACGGAGTTTGAGGCAAATTCACCTCCTCAGCAGCGGGAACTGGTTTCGGGGTTGCCTTCGGAAGTTTGGCTGTAACGTCTTCCACAGCCTTGGGGGATGAATTTTGACAATTTGGGCCGCTGCAAACTTCGGAAGCGCTAGGAGCTTGACTGACCGTCGCAGATTGCAGAAATTGACCGAGGAGCCAATCGGTATTGAAAGCCAGCAGACAGCCGGCGATCGCCCAAATCAAAGCCATTCGCGCCGCGCGATCGGCTCTCACGCCACCGGGCGCAGCAGCATTCGTTGACAAACCATCGTTGGGAACAAACAAACCCGAAGCGACAAGCGGTTGCACCGCAGCTTGAACTAATTGCTCGCCCAGATTGTATCCGGGGAGTCTGATTTTGAAGCGGGGCCGCCACGAGTTGGGCGTGGGAGCATCGAACACCAAATTGTCGCCCAAACCCGAAAAACTCCCATCCTCCGCCGGCGCAAACTCCGGCACCGGTTCCTTTTCCAACACAGCCACTTGCGAGGGAACCGGTGCAGGTGCCGCTGATTCCTCGTCAACAACCGTTCTGAGGTCGATTGCGTAGCGCCACAGGGGCAGTTTCTGGCCGGCGCGGCGTCCGTAGACTCGCACCCCTGCCACTCCCGGAATTTGTAAGTGCCGCAAAAATTTGACCACCGGCGGGCCGACCTTCGACTGAGAAGGGCAAGTCAGAGCTTCAGTCATGACGTGGAGCACGTTGGCTTTTTGCAGCACGACAGCCCGAATCCCTCCTGTTTCCAGCTTGCGTCTGAGATTGGGGTTGAGCAACCTGTTCAATAAAAAAGTCAAAGCCAATTGGTCGCCCTCGACTGCCAGCGTTCTAGCGTTTGCAGCCAAGTCGGGGTGGTGGGCGGCAGGCAAGTCCACCCAGTCTATCCACACGGGGGACTCCGGCGCGGCCTGAGAGTCCTGGGCTGGTTCTACGCCGTAGATAGTAGCTGCGCGGATGCCTTGGGGCGCAAAGGAGGCTAACAAAGGGGCGATCGCGTCGGTGGTTTGCTGCTTGTCGGGGTATTCTTGCCGTTTAGGCTTTTGTCCTTTTTTGGTAGTTTTGCTGCAAAACAGGTGGAGGGTTGCTTCTTTGAGGGTTGCCCGCACTTCGACTCTTGATGCAGCCAAGTGTTGATTTAGCAGTTTGGCGATCGACTGTACGTCTCCCCACCTGGCCCATTCCTTGAGAATTTTGTCCGGCGAAGTCAAATCCACTCGCAGCAGCCAGTCCGGCTTCGCTTCGCCGCTGACTTGGCTGGCTATCACTGCTTCCCGGAAATCCTCTAGTTGCAGTTTCCGCAGCCGGCCGGCGATGGGTTCGGCCAGCAATGAGGGGTCGGGGCTGTAGGCTGACTCGCACAGCACCAGCAGTCGGCGTTCTTTGGGCTGGATATTTTCCGGCCCATTCACCGGCAGGGTTTCTCGGCTGGTTTTGAGTTCTTTTTCGCGAATGCTGACTTTCACCGAAACTCCCATCGGGCCGAGGATTTCGCTGAGATAGCTGGCGATCGCATCTGGATAGCCCCGGCGCGCCAACGTTTCCGGCGAAACCGTTAATGTTCCATCAGGATCGCCCTCGCCTGAGTCAGCTTGGGGGGATTGAATCAAAGCCACCGCGCCACGGTTCGTTTTCTGCTGCGGGGGAACGGCGGAACCGACAACTTCCCTCCTCGCAGCAGCGGAAGTGTCGATCGTCACGGGGGAAGTTTCAAAAGCTTCTGGGTATTGAATGCGGGAGGCGATGGGCAGACTTTCGGCGTCAAAATCTAGTTCTTCCCGTACTTGCGGCGGGTGGGCTGCTGTTTCTACCGGTTTTGGTGTCTGTTTGAGTTTCTGGTTGTCATTCTTAAATTTGCCGAAAAATCCGCCTCTTTTAGGGCTTGCTGGCGGTTCGTCGGGGGAACTCGCTGGCGGCGGCACTTCGGCAACTTTTGGTTCCGGTTGCTGTGGCTGTTGCTGTTGCTGTCGCTTGGGACTGCTGCAATCGAGCCGGACTGTCCAGTCATTTTGTCTGGAACCGATTTTGCGGCCGCACAGAAACAACTGGTAAATTTTAGGTCGATCGGGCAGCAGTTGCGTTAAATCAGTGTGTTCGAGGGCGTTGGTAAATCTCGCCGTCACCAATTCTTGAGACGGGCACTGCGCTGCTTCGCACAAAATGTGCAGGTGATTTCCCCGCAAACGCGCTTGTACTTGAACTTCGGGAAGCCCTAAAGCTTCCCCGGCCCACTGCGACGCGCTCGATCGATTGTCTGCCAATATGCTCCCGTTCGCATTCAACATGAAACTCTAAATTTTGCCAAAGCTGGTTTTGTTTTCTAGAAATAGCACAGTTACAGATTTTACAGACAATTATTTGATTTGCCGAGCCTAACCGTTTTGTCTGGTTTAAGCCATGCTGGACTTAGTGTCTTGCCTTGTATTCCCTCGGCTTCGAGCCGTTGGGGAATATTTTTTTGATAATACCTCGACATTTTGGCACAGATAGGTCCAAATTAAGCCAATCAACAAGTTATTCGTCATTAGTCATATCGTTTCCGTTTGCATCCGAATAATAATTAGACCTCTCTCATAATTCTTGTGGAACAGGCAGGATGCCTGTTCAAGACTGGCTTTTCTGGAAATGTCTATTATTTTCCGACTGTAGTGCTGTGGTTTCGTCATGCTCCGCGGAGAGAGTCGCACGATCGATCGCATTCGGGGAGTATCCCGATTTTATACAAAGCGTTTTTTCCGAGTGCGAGCTTAATATCTCGCGAGAAAATATTTATAGACTTGGCTACGCGGGGACGATCGCTTGCAGGATATCTTTCGTCGGATGTCACCGGATTTGATCTCAGAAGTTATTAGTCAGAAAGCAGCGGTCAAGATCATTATTTGGCTTGTAAACTGAGGATTATGGATTGACACAGGAGGAATTTATGCCGTCGGAAAACCAAGACTTGCTCAAAAATCAAACACCTGAGAGTCCAAAGTTGCCAGTTCCCTCAGATATTTTGTTGAGCTTGGTCGCTTTACCCATGCTGGGCGGGTTGGTGGCGGCTAAAGCTGCTGCTGAGTTTGTTGCGTCGATCGGCGTTGAAAGCGAAGAAGTCTTTCGGGGTTCGCGCCTTCCCGTACTCAACTTTCCTCAATCACAGGATTAGAAAGCCCAAGGAAGGATGCTGCAGCTAGAAGTTAATTTTTTTGACCCCGCCCAAAAACGGATACCAGTCCCCGACTTTGGTCGGGGAGAGAGAAAAAATTTCGACCCAATTTCAACTTCCCATATTCATCTTGGGAGTAAATCTCAAATTGTTCGACTTAGCGCGACTCAACTGACCGCTCGCCGAACGTCTCAGGCCGAGCGTCTAAAATCTAAAATCGCCAGTCAACTGATATAAAAGCTTGACAATAGGTACAATCTGTGGTTTAAAAATTAATCTTTCCTTATACTTTGTACATAAGTGCCTTCTACTTTCTACGTTGCAATAAGTTGTCTCAAATTTGACTGCAAACAAAAGTGTTTTAGGCGAAACTAAACCATACAATTTTCTTGACACCCGCAGCTATTGAGGAACAGCCCGATGAGTTCAGTCCTCCAGTCTTCAGAACAGGCTATTGATACAACATCTATTTCCCATTCTCCCGCTTACTCAAAATCAGACCTGTTTCTGCGAAATCGCCTCAAAGTTGTAGAGGACTTGTGGGAATCGGTGCTGCGACAGGAGTGCGGGCAGGAATTGGTGGATTTGCTCCAACAAATGCGATCGGTCAATTCCGCCGAGGGACAGGCCACTCACTTTCGCGAGTCGAATGTCGTACAGCTAATCGAAAAGCTCGACCTCAACGCCGCCATCCGCGCCGCTAGGGCTTTTGCACTGTATTTTCAGTTGATCAACATTGTCGAACAGCACTACGAACAGCGAGACCAACAGCTAGCTTACGTTAGCAGCAACGATGCTGGTGGGCGGATGTTTTCTAAGCTGCCCGGACAAGCAACTGATGCCCCCGATCGCCCGCGCCACCGGGAAGGCCCAGTCCCAGCCCAAATGGCTTTGAGCAAGGCAGACAGCAACGAGACGATCGCCCGAGATGCCGGCACTTTTCACCAACTGTTCCCGATGCTGCTGCGCTTGAACGTGCCGAGCCAGCAAATTCAGCGCTTGATCGATCAGTTAGACATCCGCTTAGTATTCACCGCTCACCCGACGGAAATTGTCCGCCACACGATCCGCACCAAACAGCGACGAATGGCGAAGATTCTCCAACAGCTAGACCAAGTTGACGAGAAATTTCAGGTGATCGGGGCAGACTCTCCCAGCCCCTACCCGGTGTCTTGCTGGGAAGCAGCCGCTCTCCAAGAGCAACTGATGGAAGAAATTCGCCTATGGTGGCGCACTGACGAACTGCACCAGTTCAAGCCAACTGTGCTTGACGAGGTGGAGTACACTCTGCACTACTTTGATGAAGTGTTGTTTGATGCAATTCCAGAACTCTACCACCGACTCAAGCAAGCGCTGCACGCTTCTTATCCTTACCTGAAACCGCCGAGTTACAATTTTTGCAAATTCGGTTCTTGGGTAGGTTCCGACAGAGACGGCAATCCTTCTGTGACTCCGAAAGTTACTTGGCAAACCGCTTGCTATCAGCGCCATTTGGTGCTGTGTAAGTACATCAACGCCGTGAAGCGGCTGAACGAACTTTTGAGTTTGTCGCTGCACTGGAGCGACGTGCTGCCGGAATTGCTCGAATCTCTCGATCGCGACAAATCGGAATTTCCGGATGTTTACGAGCAGTGGGCAATCCGCTATCGGCAAGAACCTTATCGGTTGAAGCTGGCCTACGTGCAGCAGCGACTGGAAAATACGCGCGATCGTAATTGGCGGCTCTACAAAGGAGACGAGTTGCAGCGGGAACGCGAAGCTTTGTCAGAACATCCCGGAATGTCGGGGCTTTATCGATCTGGTACTGAGTTTTTGACCGAGTTGCAGCTCATCGAGCGCAATTTAGTGGAAACAGGTTTGAGCTGTCGGGACTTGGAAAATCTGCTGTGCCAAGTAGAAATTTACGGATTTAATTTGGCTTACCTAGATATCCGCCAAGAGTCAACAGTACACTCCGACGCTTTGAGCGAAATTGCTGAATACTTGCAAATTTTGCCCAAGCCTTACAATCAAATGTCGGAATGCGATCGAATTATTTGGCTGGCAACGGAACTGCAAACTCGCCGCCCTTTAATTCCAGCAGAATTGCCCTTTTCTCCCAAAACTTGCGAGACGATCAATACCTTCCGAATATTGCGGCAAATGCAGCAGGAGTTTGGCCCGGAAATTTGCGAAACTTACGTCATCAGCATGAGCCACGATGTCAGCGATTTGCTGGCGGTTTTGCTGTTAGCAAAAGAATCAGGGCTTTACGATCCGGCGACAGGAATTAGCAGCATTCAAGTAGTTCCCCTGTTTGAAACTGTGGAAGATTTGAAAAAAGCGCCGGAAGTTATGCAGCAAATATTTGATTTGCCACTTTATCGAGCTTTGCTAGCAGGAGGATACGCCCAGGAACTAGCGGTAAAAAACGCAGAAAATCTCAAATACCCAATCGAAATTCTTAAATTGCAAGAGGTGATGCTGGGATATTCCGACAGCAATAAAGATTCGGGTTTCCTCAGCAGCAATTGGGAAATCCACAAAGCTCAAAAGGCTTTGCAAATGGTTGCGGAAAAATACAATGTAGAGTTGCGAATTTTTCACGGCCGAGGCGGTTCTGTAGGGCGAGGCGGCGGGCCTGCTTACAAGGCAATTTTGGCTCAGCCTGGAAAGAGTATTAGCGGGCGAATTAAGATTACCGAACAAGGCGAGGTTTTGGCTTCTAAATATTCTTTGCCGGAGTTGGCGCTTTACAATTTGGAAACTGTGGCGGCGGCGGTAATTCAAGCTAGTTTGCTGCACACTGGTTTTGATGGCATCGACCCTTGGAATGAGATTATGGAGGAGTTGTCGGCGAAATCGCGATCGCACTACCGCCATTTAATCTACGAACAGCCGGATTTAGTTGATTTCTTCCACCAAGTTACCCCGATTCAAGAAATCAGCCAGTTGCAAATTAGTTCTCGTCCCGCCCGGCGCGGTGGCAAAAAAGACATCAGCGGTTTGCGAGCAATTCCGTGGGTGTTTAGCTGGACTCAAAGCCGCTTTTTGCTGCCTTCTTGGTACGGTGTCGGCACAGCTTTGCAAGAGTTTTTGCTGGAGGAACCGGAAGAGCACATGAAACTTTTGCAGTATTTCTACTTGAAATGGCCGTTTTTTAGAATGGTAATTTCTAAGGTGGAAATGACTTTATCTAAGGTGGATTTGCAGATTGCAGAACACTACGTGCAGGAGTTAGCTTTGCCTGCTGATAAGGAGCGTTTTAAGGCTTTATTCGATCAAATTGCTGCCGAATTTCACTTGATTCGCGATTTGGTTTTAACCATTACCGGACACCAACGTTTGTTGGACGAAGATCCATCGCTCCAGCGATCGGTGCAGTTGCGAAATGCGACGATTGTGCCTTTGGGTTTGTTGCAGGTTTCGCTGCTGAAACGTTTGCGGCAGCACGGTAGTGGCGGGATTCCGGGGGTGATTCACTCGCGTTACAGCAAAGGTGAATTGTTGCGGGGAGCTCTGCTGACGATTAATGGAATTGCTGCGGGGATGCGGAATACCGGCTAGGGAAAGAGTTTTGAGTTTTGAAGTAGTGGTGAGGTGCGCGATGGAGCACCTTGCTACTGGTAGTTTCAGAATTCAGGCGATCGCCCATTGTAGTCACAGCCAGAGGAAACTGTTCGCTATCCTAGCTGAGATTTTTTTATGTCTAAACGCAAACAGTCTGAAGGTTGTCGCCCGATGCTGCGGCGCACTTTTTTATTTTTAACGGGCATAGCTTTGGCGCGGGTTGCGGCTGACTATTTTGCGATCGCCCAAAACCGAGATAGTTTCTTGACTCTGGCGGCTCAACTGTGGCACAAGTCACTCGCTTTTTTATCAAGTATACAATCCAATCAAACTCCTCAACCTCTGCCCAGCAATCCCATTGTAAAATCGGCAAAAACCAATCAACCTCTGCCGAGGAGTCCTATTGTAAAATCGCCAGAAAATTCTCCGGCTGTGCAGCCGTCTCAACCTCAAATTATCAAACGTTCTGCTAAGCAAGCAGAACCTGTACAAGCCAGCAGCCAAAATGTAGCTGGCGCAAGTTTTTATCTCACAACTATTGACCTCGCAGACCCCGAAATTTATCTCACAATTGGGTTAGCTAATAATGCAGATTTTGCAAATACTTCTAAAGTCACGCGGGGCGATGAACCTTTTGAAAATATGGTGGCGCGTTACCGGGCTGCTGTTGTTGCTAACGGGACTTTTTTTGGTAAAGACGAGCAGAAATCTGTGCTGGGAAATATGGTGGCGGCGGGTAAGTTTCTGAAATACAGCCGATGGGAAAATTACGGCACGACTTTGGGAATTAAAGCGGGAAATCAATTGGAAATGGTGACGGCTAGAATCGAAGGTAAGCCGGATTGGAGTCAACATTGGTTTTCTCTGACTTGCGGGCCGAGATTGGTTAAAGGGGGGAAAGTTTGGCTGTCTCCTTTATCGGAAGGTTTTAAAGATTCTCATGTTTTGGGCGTGGGATCGAGAACGGCGATCGGCTTTCCGGCTTCCAGAGATAAGTTATTGTTGGTGACTTTTCTTGATAGTTTGTCTTTGGAAGCAGAAGCTAAAGTTATGCAAGCTATCGGCTGTTTTGAAGCGATGAATTTGGACGGGGGCGCTTCGGTGGGTTTGGCTCATCAAGGGGAGATTTTATTGCCGCCGGGACGGAATTTGACGAATGTGCTGGTGGTTTACGATCGCGAATATCCAGCGCCGGCTCAGTTAAAGGAGTCCTGGGAACGCTTTCAACAGGGATTTCGACCAACGCCGGACAAATCAGTGTTTTTTGATTGATCTAGCAGAAGGAAGTTCGGCAACTCGCAGTCAATCGGGATGTAACGGATGGCAGAAAGAACGAAAAAGGAAGAAGGAATCGAGGGAGCATCCAGATTTTGGGTAGTGCTCCCAAGGGAAGGATGAGAGAATTAGAGACAATGCTATAACCAGTGGTTGGGATACGTCCTTTCTGCCGCTAAATTATTAAAGATGACGGCGCACAAGACCAAGATTATTGAGCCCTCAAAAGCAGGTGTTAGCAAAAATTTCCAGTCTGGTTGGGTCATCATGACGACTAAGGCAACTGCTCCCGAAGGCGGATGTAGAGTTCTGGTAATCTGCATAATTCCGATCGCACTAGAAACAGCCATTCCCATCGCCCAGGGAGAAGAACCGAGAAAATGCAGAATCATTAAACTGGTGAGAGCAGCGAAGAAATTGCCCCCAATGACATTCCGGGGTTGAGCCAAAGGGCTGTCAGGGACGCCAAAGATCAGAACGCTTGTAGCGCCAAACGGAGCCATTAGTAAAGGAGAATTAGTTTTTAGAGCAAGATAGGACGTTGCAGTAATTGCCAAAAAACTGCCAATCAAACTCCAAAAAATATGCCGAGGATGGGGTCTGTCTACGGGGCAGCTCAATGGACACGATCGCCATCTCCCAAAGGTTTTAAACCAATAACTTTCCCATTTCAGTTGAATTTTTTTACGGTCAATCATAAATCAGGTTACTTGATAACCAGGCTTCTTAAATTGTCTGAACTAGCCTCCGCTAAAGTTAAGATATCATAACAATTTGTCAAAAAGTAGTTAAAAGCACAGATTTTTTACTTCTATGCCACTCAAGCCACAGCTAACCACTCGGTTGGAACTCACATCTTGCACCATTCTCGCTTAACAGGCTTTCCGGCCTGTTCCACAAAGAGTAGATTTTCTTGTGGAACGGGCGCCAGAGCCCGTTCATAAAAGGCTTATTGACAATGGTGCAACATCTCAGTTGGAACCGACTAGCAAGTTTGGTCGGTTTGGCAGCAGATGTTATCGGCAGTCGCAGAACTTCACCCTTAGCCGTCAGAGTTATTGAGGATGGTAAAGCGAGAGGTTATTTGTAAGGTGCGATGCCCAGTAAGCATGAATTGAAGGATCGCACCCACACTTAAGTCTCTAGTTCAGAGTGCGATCGCCGTTTTCTGGTTAGTGCGAGCGAGACGATCGCACTCGGATATAATTACTAACTTAATCTTCGCTACGGAGAGTTTTGCCACTCGGCGGTAAGATTGCGGAAATTGTATTTAGATGCACCGGGGTGACAAGTAACGCAACTGCTGATATTTGCGGGTTGTGACATTTTGACCTTGGGGTGCAGTGCTTTGAAATAGCGAGAACTGGCGACTCGGTACGCGAGTTCTTCGTCTTTGGCTTGGGGACGGGAAAAAGTTTGCAGGTAGTTCCAGACTAGCAGGCGGGGCGGGTCTACTAGCAGTTTGATGGTTTGTCCGTAGTGTTGGGAATCTTGCAGCAATCTGCGCCAAGTTTCTGTAGGTAATACTTGCGGCGGTAAAGCGATGTGACAGGTGGCGCAGTTTTCTAGGTATAGTTGCTGTCCGAGTTGGTAGCGTTCGGGGATGCGATCGACCGTACCACTATGCTCGATCGAAGAAACCTGAGCAAGTCGCGCGGGAGTGCGAGAATAGGCAGTCTGAGCTGCAACCCATCCGCCGCAGGTACAGCAGATAATTATCAACACTAGCAACGTTGAGTAAAGCCCCCGCAAGCCTACTCTGCGACGTTTGCGGGGTTTTTCCTGTTTCATAATTCTGAATTTATTTTTGGTTAAATTACTGGTATGCTCATGCCTTCGCGGGCTAAGCAGCTATTGGCGAACGCTGCCTGCACCTCTGCTTCTGTACGATCAAGAAAATTGTCGTCGTGACCCGGATCATGGTGAAACATCACGATTTTTTTGACTCCAGCAGCTTTGGCTATTTCTACTCCTGCTTGCCAAGTCGAGTGTCCCCAGCCGACTTTTGGGGTTTTGAAGTCGTAATACTCTTCGTTGGTGTAGTTGGCGTCGTAAATCAGCACGTCGGCGTTGCGAGCTAGGTGTAACACGTTGTCGTCCAGGCGATCGGGAAAGTGTTCTGTATCGGTGCAGTAGACGGCTGTGTGTCCCTCCCAGGTGACTCGATATCCGATCGCGGTATTGGGATGGTTCAGCAGCGCCGTTTCTATTTTCACATCGTCGAGTTCGATAATATCCCCAGGCGTCAAATCGTTGAATTTGAGGTCTGACTGCATCACCTGGATGGGGACGGGAAAATTGGGGTGCACCATTTGGTCGGCAAGACGGTGTTTGATTGTAGTGCCGTTGGGGGCGATCGCGCCGTAAATGTGAAAGCAGTTCCCTGGGATAAAGGCGGGAGTAAAGAACGGAAAGCCTTGAATGTGATCCCAGTGAGTATGACTGAAAAACATATGGGCTTCCACTGGCATTTGCCGCAGCAAGTTTAGACCCAGAACTCGCAGACCGGTACCGCCGTCAAAAATCAGGCGTTTTTTGCCCAAGCGCATTTCTACACAGGAGGTGTTGCCTCCGTAGCGCAGTGTTTTGGTGCCGGGGGTGGCGATGCTGCCCCGCACGCCCCAAAACTGAACGACAAACTCGGTCAAAGGACTATTTTCCATAGTGGCTTTGTGATCGGAAGGCTGTGGATTGGGTAGAGAGGGTGCGGAATCTGGCATTTTTTTTAGTTTTGGGGGCTGGAACTTGGGAGTTGAAATCTTAGTTTTTACTTTTTAGTTTTTAGCAATCT
This sequence comes from Microcoleus sp. D3_18_C4, assembly GCF_036702355.1. NCBI lineage: Bacteria > Bacillati > Cyanobacteriota > Cyanophyceae > Oscillatoriales > Microcoleaceae > Microcoleus > Microcoleus sp. D3_18_C4. Next base: position 35,246 of record NZ_JAUBTF010000003.1, on the reverse strand, counting down.
GTACTATAATAAAGCCCTTGATCGGGAAACTATTCGAGTGCCTAATACTTGGGCTGTTAGAATCCTCAACCTTACCGATTCGTTTAGGAAATGTCACGCTTGAGAGATGATTTTTTGCATCATGCGGGCTGCCCGGCGTGTTCTGTGTTCTGACATTAAGATAGCGCCGATCAATCTAAGTGTTAGGGTAAAATTTCCTCCAACGTAGAACGCATTTCCCAGGGGTAGAATTTGCGCTTCATCTTACTCTAGGAGTAGTATTTTTTTCAAGATTGTGGCTGGGGCGGGGTTTTCAGGAATGCTGTTCCGGTGAGTCGGCATTCACGACGATTTGACCTTCTAGCTACCCGTTCCTCGACTGCATCGCCTCACGTGCAGCATCGCCTTAAGTTCGGCCCCCTGAGTTTTTAGTCAGGTTGCAGTCGAGGAGTGCGGGCTAGGGGCTTATTTGCGATCGGCTGCGATGCACTTTTCCACTAAGGGCATGACTTGATCGACATCTTGCCAACCCAGAATTTCCGTGACTTTTTTCTCCAAATTTTTGTAGGTTCTAAAAAATTCGGCTATTTCGTCCAAGCGGTGGGGGGCTACGTCTTTGAGGGACTTATAGTGAGCGTAGCGGGGGTCTTTGTCGGGAACGCAAAGCAGTTTTTCGTCCCTGTCGCCTCCGTCGATCATTTCCAGCATTCCGATCGGACGGGCTGCGATTATGCACCCTGGAAAGGTGGGCTCATCCATCATTACCATGCCGTCGAGGGGGTCGCCGTCATCGGCTAAGGTATTGGGTATGAAGCCGTAGTCGCAAGGATATTGGACTGAGGAAGAAAGCACCCGATCGAGAGCAAAGGCTTGTAAGTCTTTATCAAATTCGTACTTGTTTTTGCTACCGGCGGTAATTTCGATCAGGACGTTGAGCAGTCCTGGTTTCGGCTGTGCCGGAATTAGCGATAAGTCCACAACAATATCTCCAAGTTAACAGATGATCGGGGATGACGGCTATTTGCCAAACCCCTTTGATAGCATTTTACGGGCGATCGGGCCTTTCGGCTGCATGAGATTGACCGAAAGCGGACGAGTGTGTCGCCGGCTGGGATAGTACACTGGACGAGCGAGATGCCCATCCCACACAAGAGAGAGCCGACGGGCGGGGCGCCCATCCCACAGTTTGAGAGGGGAATGCTTGGTTTGGGCGAGGGAGATATTTTCACATCGATCTCTTCTTTTGACCGTCTGTCAAAGTTCTTTGAATTTTCAATCTCAACCACTGGCTCAGTTCTGTTGCTAACCACTTGATTTCTGATTCACTTAGTCCCTCCTTCTCTCCTAACTGATATTTGTGCTTGCCTGCTTGAACTATCATCTGATAGACTTTCCCTAATCTCACTTCCGAGTGGCTCTCCTGCATAAGTAATGATGCCGCTTGATATAACTCTCTAGGGATTGAAAAAGCAAAAATCATAACTTTTATAACTTTTACACCAATACCGCTGTTTCTATATTCACGTTGTTGAATTTCCAACTGGCAAATCTCCTTCCTGGGAGCTGGCTTGGAATGATTCCATCTCAACCCCAGCAGATTACTTGTATGCGAGATTTGCAGCCGATCAATTCTGAGGCGCCTTTCCCTAAATAGTGCAAATATCAACTTTAGTCCTGCCATACATAACAAACTTCCTGATATTATTATAAAAAATTGGGGATTTATCTTTAACGCATCGCTCAACATATCCCTTGCTATAAATGAGACAGGACTCGCAGATACCACAGCCGAAAGCGTGGCAATTAAACCAAAACCGATGCCTGGTGGCGGAATTACAATTTCTATAAACTCCGAATTTTTTGTAAGTTTAATATCGCTGCCTTGTGGCTGCCGCACCACCATAGGACTTTTGTTGATAAGGTGGGGATTTTTAAGCCCTCGCCATGCTTCCCTAGCCGAAGATAACCGTTTGGACAAACTTGGTTCTGTCATCCACTCCAGCCAATCTATTAAATTAGGATTGACCTGCGGTACCCGATCGGCAAATTGAATTTTCAAATCCTGCTGCGACAGTTCGGTGGGATGCAAACCCGTTACCAAATAAATTAAAGTTGCACCTAAACCGTAGAGGTCAGAAGCCGGAACCGAGCGCCCGCCAAATTGTTCGGGTGCCATATACCCGTAAGTTCCCACTACTGTAATTGTGCCGCCAAATTTTGCAGCTTGGTTCTGCACCGAACCGAAATCAACTAAATAAACTTGTCCAACCGAGTTACCTGATCTGCTATGCAGTAAAATATTGCTAGGTTTAATATCGCGGTGAATAACAGGCGGATTTTGCTCGTGCAAATAATTCAAAATTGCTAACAGCGATTTAGCTAATTCTTTCACCTCGCTTTCGCTAAAAGTACGCCCCGATCGCAAATGCTCTTGCAAAGTTTTTCCCTCTACATAAGTCTGTACCAGGGCAAAGCTTTTACTGTTTAGTTCGTCAATTTCCAGGTAATCGAGGTAGCGCGGAATTGCTGGGTGAGAAAGTGCTTTTAAAGTTTCCGCTTCCCGTTCAAATAGCTTGAGGTCTTGCCATTCAAAATCGCTGCCGAGGAATAGTTGTTTGATAACAACTAATTCTTGAGTTTGTAAGTCACGAGCCAGCAGCGTTTGGCGACCAGTTTGTTTTCCTAGTTGTCGCTGCACTTCGTAGCGTTCTGCTAATATTTTGCTGGTCATATTTTTTTACATGAATTTGAGTGTGAGGGGAGCGTCGGGGTTCAGAAACCGGGTTGTTTAGCGAGTCTGGCGGTTGTAATGCGTCTTTTCGTAAAAACCCGGTTTATTTGCTCGGAGTGCGTCCAGAACTGTAAATTTTAGATTACAGTCCACTTTCTTTTTGATACCACCGGGCAATAGACTTGCTACTTGCCCCCATTGACAGTCCTGCAATTAGCGACGGTGCTAGCACGAAAATAATCTCAAAACTCAAATCGTTTAGCTTATTCCAACCCATTATCCGAAAGTAGACGATGCTTATCGAGGTACAGAGTACAATACTAATTGCAGTTAAAACCTGTCGGTGAAGTTTGGGATTAGTTAGGGGAAAAAACCACAAGCGGGTCACAATTCCTACGATTATTCCGTTCCCCAACCCCAGCAGCAAGCCGAGAAAAAGACCGATAAATCCTCCTAAAATTGTCGCCACTACCGGAAAAATAAAGGTTCCGTAAATTGCTGCACAAGATCCTACGCCTAGAGTTCCCATCCAAGTGCTGCGCCCGATCGCATTCTTGAACAACCTAGAGGTATCTAGCGTTTTTCCCAGTCTCAATGTCTGGGAATATTTATTTATTTCCTGTGGTTTTTCTAGAACTTCTTTTGCTATTTGGACTGAGGCGGGACGGCATTCTAAACTCGGATGCGTCATCCACTTCAGCCAATTGGTAAAACCGGGACTCAGTTGGGTGAATTGCTCGAACTCGATCTGCAAATCTTGCTGCGGCAAGTCGGCAGGATGCTGCTTGGTAATTAAGGCGATTAATGTTGCTCCCAAGCTGTACAAGTCGGAAGCTGGAACTGCTCTCCCGCCAAATTGTTCGGGCGGCATATAGCCATAAGTTCCGGCAACGGTGACGGTTTTTCCCTGTTGGGTTGCTAGGGTTTGAACGGCGCCGAAATCGACTAGGTAGACTTCGCCGACGCTGTTTCCCGATCGATTCTTGAGTAAAATATTGCTGGGTTTAATGTCGCGGTGAATGACGGGGGGCTGTCGCTGGTGCAGGTAGGCGAGGATGTCTAATAATGCTGTGGCTAATTGTTTGACTTCTCTTTCGCTGAAGGTGCGGCCGTCTGAGAGATATTCTTGTAGGGATTTGGCTTCGATGTAAGTCTGAACTAGGGCGAATCCTTTGCGCTTGGGCGTGTCGATTTCAAAGGAGTCTAGATATCGGGGAATTGCGGGATGGGATAGGGATTTTAAGGTTTCGACTTCTCGCTGGAACAGTTTTAAGTCTTCCCAGTTAAAGTCGCTGCTGAATGACAGGAGTTTGACTACTACTTGCTTTTGGGTTTTTAAGTCGCGGGCGAGTAAGGTTTGCCTTCCTGCTTGCTTGCCGAGCCGCCGATCGCACTGATAGCGATCGGCTAATATTTCTTTTGACAAATCGCCGATGTTTTCTCCGCTCATGTTCTCTTGCCCTAGAACCGATTAAACCTAGTGTAATTGACAAAAGTGCAATAATCGGAAATGTTCGGGCTACGGCAAAAAAAATTTCTGTCAAAGAGCAACTGCCTTTAATAGCCAGCGTTCTCGCACAATCAAGACGCGCCTGAGTTAAGCTTGAATTTAATTTTGGATTTGCTTATAAATTGACTGCACTACGTCGAGCAGGCTCAAGACTTGCTGCCATTCGGGGGCATCGGGGTTGTAGCTTTTGGCGCGCTGAGCTTTCAAACTATGGTGCAAAAGGGAAAGCAGCGCGTCTGGAGACTGTAAAGAATTGTCATCTTCATCGGCTGGGGTTTGGGCTGCATTTTCTTCGATGTCTTCTTTAATTTTTTGTGCTCGATCTGCGAGGGCTAAAGATCTGCCTGCAAGGTTTTCCGGCATTTTGGGCTGTTCGGACAAAGATGCGCTGGTTAGTTCTACCAATAGTTGGCAGACTCGATCGACCCATTCGTGATCGTTTACTGAAAAGGAACCTGATTTGAACACTTGCCCGTCAGGTCTTTGCTGAATGCTTTGTACCTTCTGGATCAGAGGGATAGCCTTAACAGTGATGTTTTCCGGGATTCTGGGGATATCTGACAGGGAGCTCCGAGCAATCTCCAGCAATAGTTGGTAAACCTGATCTACCCACTCAACATCTCCCGATTGCGAATTCCAATTATTCATAACTGACGCTAGTGGTTTTCTATATCTAAGACTAGAACATTGACTATCTGCGAAGGAAGCTCTTTTTATGAGCCGCTAACGCTATTAAGACTTACGCGGGCTGGGTGAGAAACCCGGTTTTTGATCGGATATTTCGTCGCCTTTCTCCACAATTTTTCTCAGAAACCGGGTAACGCTGCCGCCAGTCATAACTCTTTTTAAGCGCTTCAAATAATAGAAGTGCTAAGTTTGTTGCGGTAGGTAGTGCGAACGAAACACGTAGGGCGAAACCCCGGCATCTCGCTTGCAAGTTCAAATCCGGTTATATAACCATACTACCTGTTGGAGCTTATTTACAATTACCTCAATAGGATATTAAGGTTAATTGGTGGTGGGATGGGAGGCGCACCCCCGATCGCGATCGCCCCCGCCCCGAACCCTGACGCCACCGCCAGCATTTGCTGTGGGCTACTGCTATTTTTCTGTGAGATTCCACACACCATCCCAGTTGAGTACGTCTGAAAACCGATGTTGAAATAACATACAGCGATCGACGTGCAATTTAGCTGCCTTGTTTTTCGGGTCAACTTCCAGAACGGCGTTAAATTCGCGTTCAGCGTCTTTAAAGGCTTGTTTGGCTTTTGGTTCTAAGGCTTTCTTAAACTCGCTCAGCAGTTTTTTCACTCGATCGAGTCCCAGGTTTTCAAATTCCTCATCTAACATTTCTGCAACTGTCTCGCCAGCCCGACTTTTAATTTTCGCCTGCAATAGCTGCCTGATCTCTGCCGGTTTCAGCCGCTTGATTTGGGGATTTGATGGTTCTAAGATGTCTGCTTCCAACAGCTTTTTGACTTCGCCTTCTTGCAGGTATTTAATATCGTCTGCTGATAGGGGCTTGATTTTTGCTTGCAGCAGCATTTTGGCTTCGTCTTCCGAGAGGTTTTTGATGCCTTCCAATTTCAGCAGTTGGATTTCTGGCTGCAACAGTACGATGAGTTTGTCTGCTTCGGACAGGTTTTTCGGGTCGTACTCTGACAGCTTTTTCAGTTGATATAACAGGTTTTTGAGTTCGTGTTCCAACTGTTGCTCTAGATTGTAGGACAGTTTCTTAATCTCTGCCTCCGGCATTTCGGCGACATCCTTTAAGATGTTTTTCACCTCACTCTCAGAGAGTCTTTGGTGGACTGGAGTTTTGTAATGTTCGCGCCCCTTGGTGTAATGTTCTATAATTTGTTGCTGTGTTTCGGTTAGTGACTTGCCAACTGGCGAGTATCCCTCGCGGATGCCGACGAGTTCGTAAACGATTACGGGTTCGCTTTTGCCTTTGACAGTAATAAAGTCGAGTTCTCGCACGTACAGCCGATCGGCATAATCTCTGTAAGTATTGTCGCTGATGATCAAGTCGGTGCCGTACTGCTTGCTAGCGCCTTCTAAGCGAGAGGCGAGGTTTACGCCGTCTCCTATAGAAGTCAATTCCATGCGTTTGCTACTACCGATGTTGCCGCTGACAACTTCATCGGAATGTACGCCCATACCGATGCCGATCGGCAATTCGCCATGTACCATACGCTCTCGATTGAACTCAGCCAGTTTTTCCCGCATTTTCACCGCCGTTTGCATGGCGCACCAAGCATGATCCTCTAGGGGCGCTGGAGAGCCAAAAACTGCCATCAGAGCGTCACCGATGTATTTGTCGAGAGTCCCACCGTACTCGAATACGACATCTACCATCACTTCAAAATATTTATTCAGCATCACTACCACTTCTTCGGCTTGCAATTTTTCCGTAAGTGTGGTATAGCTGCGAATGTCTGAGAACAGCACCGAAACGTTTTTGCGCTTACCGCCCAATCCAGTATCGCCTGAAGCTAACAAAGCTTCGGCTACTTCTGGAGTCATGTAACGGTACATCAAGTTTTTGATTTGCTTGGCGCTGCTAATATCTTCCATGACGACTAACGCGCCGTTGACCTTGTTGGGGTCGGTAGCGTCGGTCATTGAATTAATCGAGAGATTGATACTCTGCCCCTCTCCTTCCAAGGTAAGCAAAACTTGATCCGGGTAATACTGCTGGCGGTCCTTATCGTCTTCGGGAGACAAAGACGCATCAAACCATTTGGCAAAATCGCCTTTTTCTAACTTAATTAACTCGCGCAAAGATTGACCTTCGCCTAATTCTGCATCGCTGACACCCAGTAATTTTTTCGCACTGGGATTGGTTGCTACTATATTGCCTTTTTTATCTGTAGAAATCACGCCGTTAGTCAAGGCGTGCAGCATATCTTTTTGTCTTTGTTCTTGCTGTTTGACTTCTGCAAACAGTTTGGCGTTTTGCAGCGCCACTCCTGCTTGGATGTTAAACGCCTTCATAAATTCCATGTCGTTGCGATTGAAACTCGCTTTCCACTGTTCCGGGGCGTGAGGCCAATCTTCCGGGTTGTAGGGGGGGAATTCTCCTTGTCTTTTTTTATTAACTAATTGGGTGACGCCAATCAATTTTTTGTCCGAGTTAAATACTGGCATACAAAGCATACTGCAAGTGCGGTAGCCCGACTTTTGATCTACTTCTTTGGAAGTGGCGGCGCGGGGGTCGTCGTACACGTCAAAGGGAATCAGCAGCGGTTCGCTAGATTGAGCGACGATGCCTGCAAAACCGGCGGTTCTGGGTATGCGAATTTCTTTCAAGTTGCCGCCCATCGGGATTTTCGTCCACAGTTCGTCTTTCTCTTCGTCGATCAGCCACAGGGTGCTGCGATCGGCGTTCATGAGTTCTTGGGCCTGATCCATCACCCTTTTTAGGGTATCTTCTAAGTCTAAACTGCTCTGAGAAAGAGCGTTGACGGCATTCATCAGCGCCGTTGCTGCTCGTTGTCTCTGAGTTGCTGCGTAGAAAGATTTGGAAGATTCTAGAATTAGCCGAATCGAGGGAGCAAATTCTTTAAAAACTTGTTCGTCTTCTTTAGTAAATCCGTGCCTGTCGATTTGTTCGTCTAAAGTTGGGTATTTTTCGTGGTTTGGTCTTAATTTATTAATCAGTTGAACAACTGCTACTAACTCTTTTGTGTCTTCATTAATCAGGGGCATTGCCAGCATTGTATAAGTGCGGTAGCCCGTTTTTTCGTCAAATTTTTTGGCGTTAGCCGATCGTTCGTCGTTGTAAAAATCGTAAGGGATATTAACCACTTTTTGGAAGGTGGCTACTTCTCCGGCAATGCCTACATGGGCGGGAACTCTGATTTCTAGGTTTTTGCCATTTTCGTCTTTAGCAACGATCGCCCAGAGTTCATTTTTTTCGTCGTCTAATAAAAATATCGTGGTGCGATCGGCATTCAGCAATTCCCCTGTTTTGAGGGTAATCGACTGCAACATCTCGTTGAGGATGGCATCAAATCCCTCGCTCTCCAGGATATTGTCGAGCATTCCCAGGGTTTGATTGACAACCTTAAGTTTGTCTTCTACTTCCTTAACTACTACTGTGAAACTTTGCTTATTTAGAAGGTCGAGAATGCCAGAGAGGTTTCCTTGGCGCGGGATAATTGCACTGCTCCTAATTTCCGGGGGAGAATAATGTTCCTGATGATGATTTTCACCGCCGACAACAGCGACATCAATCACGTTGTCCAGAGAAGAGTAATTGGTGGAAGATGCAGATTTCATAGACCTTTACAGAAGCTTAAGTGTAAGGGTTAGTCTCTAAGCGAAGAGAGCGGGGAAGTTGATTAGTGAGTCACCTGTCGCACAAGACTCAAGTATGTGTGAAAGTATTTCCCAGTTTACAGAACTCCGGCCACAAGGCAAGGGAAATTCAGTTGGCCTTGCTGCTCAACGGAGGGTGGGAGAGTAACGAGGCTGTGGGAGTGCTGCAATCTTTTTAGAGAATGCGAATCTTGTTTAAATGGTTGATTAACTGATTTTGACATTGTGCGTGCCTGATTTAAGTAAGTTCTGCCGATCTTTGAGCCGATCGCCCGCAGAAGAATGCGTACTGGCGGAAGGACTGCTGAAAGAGGGGTAGCCTGGTGGGACTAGCCGCAATTGTGACACTACCAGTTGCTAGTGATGTGTGCCCTTCTCTACACAATTGTGGTTTTTAACTAGAATTTCTCTCTATTTTGCTGCTGTTAGCTTTCATCCCACTAAATTCACGGGGTTTTCAGCTTTATTTTTGTAAAATTTGCGGTTGATATTTTTAGTGTAACCTCCGACTCTGAAAAAACTCCGCCTTTTGACCCCCCCGATCGGCTTGAGGGTCTGATCAGGGTTGGGCCGACTGAGTTTGGCGCAATCCGGCGGCTTCGACAAGCAGGGATTCGGCGAAGGCGATGGCTTCTGTTGCTGAGCGGCCACTGGCGAGTTGGGCGAGTTCTTCCCGCCGCTGCTCACTGTTGAGGGCGGCAACTCTGACTACTGTACGTTCGACTGGTTCGGAGTTGGCTGCAGGTTCCTCGATACTTGGTTCTGCTTCGATCGTCTGTTTGTTGACGCGAAAATGAAAATCAGCCATGGCGGCGATCAGTGGCTGGTGGGTGACACAGAGAACTTGATGTTTGTCTGAAAGTTGGTAGAGTTTTTTGGCGATCGCCCCGGCGACTCTCCCGGAGACTCCGGCGTCGATTTCGTCAAAAATTAGCGTACCGGCGCTTTCTATTTGGGAAAAACAGGCTTTGATGGCGAGTAGAAAGCGGCTCATTTCTCCCCCGGAGGCGATCGCGCCCAGGGGTTGCAAAGGTTCGCCCGGATTGGGGCTGAAACAAAAGGCGATTTGGTCGGCACCGGTAGCGGTTGGGGTAGAAGGCGAGATCTCGACTTGAAATTGCACTTTTTCCATTGCTAACGGCTTAAGTTCTCCTACGAGGTGCGTTTCTAGTTTGAGGGCTGCTTCGCGTCGCAGGTTGGTGAGGTGGTTGCAAGCGTCTTTTAATTGCTCTAAAGCGTTCTGATATGCGAGTTCTAAGGCTTCCATTGACTCGCCTCCTTCTAAAAGTTCATTTAGTTCGTTTTGAATGCTTTGGTAGTAGGCGATCGCTTCTTTGAGCGGCCCGTATTTGCGACAAATTTGTTTGAGTTCGCGAATCCGATCTTCTACTTCTTCGAGTCTTTCGGGATCTGCTTCTAATTGTTCGCCGTAGCTGCTAATTTGCCTGCTGGCTTCTGTGGCTTGAGCTAAAGCATCGCTCACCATTTCTAGGATTGGTTGCAACTGCACATCGTAAACGGCCATGTCGCTTAAAATTCCTTCGGCTTTGCTCAACAAGTCGGCGGCTGATGCGCTGTCGCCCTCGTTTTGGTACAGGGCTTGGTGGACTTGGTAACTCTGCTGCTGCAATTCGACGACGTGGCCTAGCCGGATTGATTCGTGTTCTAGCTGTTCGAGTTCGTCGGCGTCTTCGATGTGGGCTTCGCCGAGTTCTCGGACTTGGTATTCTAACAAATCAAGTCTTTGCAGTCGCTGCTGTTCCGACTGACGCCTACGTTTGAGGGCGGTTTTGGCGCTGCTGGCTGCCAGCCACGCGGAGGTGATGATCGATCGCGCTTCAGTGAGCTTTTTGCCGCCGTATAAATCGAGCCATTCTCGCTGGAGGGTTTCTTGTCCGAGGTGGACGGTTTGGCCTTGGGCGGTAATTTCGACAAGCCGATCGCGCAGTTGGTCCATTAACTGGCGGTTGACGAGAATTCCGTTCAACCGGGATCTGGTGCGTAGAGCACCGCTTGATGCGTTAATTTCCCGGCTGCAAACGGCTAAATTTCCGTCTATGGGTTCGATTTCTTGCTCGCCCAGCCACAAAGCTGCGGCTTTGTCCAATTCAAAGGTAGCTTCCAGTATTGCCCGCGTTGCTCCGGTGCGAATCGATCGGCGATCGACTTTCCCGCCCAAAACTGCATCGATCGCATCTAGGATAATCGATTTACCAGCGCCGGTTTCCCCTGTAAATACGTTCAAACTCGGGCCAAATTCTAGATCCAGACAGTCAATTAAGGCAAAGTTTTCTATTCTGAGGGATATTAACATGGGGGATGGAGAATTGGGAATTGGTAATGCGTAATTAGAATTAGTAATTGGTAATGTGTAATTGTAATTGGAATTAGTAATTGGTAATTGGAGGCACAGCCGGGAAAATTATTGGTATCCAATCACAAATAACAACTGTCAACTGACCGAAAGTAATTAGGTCTGGGCCCCCGGATTCATCCGTGGGGTCGATTCTAAAATCTAAAATCTAAAATCTAAAATCTAAAATCGATTGACTTCTGCTATAGTTTCAACCATCCAAACAAATCTCCTACCGTCAGCCGCAATTCTGCTGCCCAATCTGGAACCGGCAACAATTCTTCGGGTTTTGCTAAAATTTCCGGTTGCTTGCCAGGGGGATAAATTAAGATCGAGCGCACCATCGGATCGATCAGCCAACCCATTTTAGTGCCGTTTTTCAAACAGTGTAAAATATTCCCAGTTACTTTAGTTTGACTCTGGCCTGGAGAGAGAATTTCAATTGTCCAATCTGGGTAAGTTTCAAATACATTAGCAACATCCCCATTTTCATCAACTGGTATTCTGTCCCAAGTAAATACTGTGACATCTGGCACGATCGATCTGCCGTCAAAAGTACACCGCAATTCGGGAAAAGCTAAGGCAATTTTCGGCTTTTTAACTACGACATTGATCGCTGGGACTAATTCACCTTGAATCCTGCTATGTTTTCCTTTTGGTATAGGTTTTTGGATGATTTGACCGTTAATATATTCGCTAGCTGGTTCTGTTTCTGGCAGTTTTAGAAACTCTGACAAAGTTTGTGTTTGTATTTGTACCATTTTTTACTCCTTTTATTCCATGAAACCCAAATGTTTTCTCGCAGCAATAGTTACCATTCTGCCCCGACTTGTCCGCTGCAAAAATCCGATTTGCATTAAGTAAGGTTCGTATACATCCTCAATGGTTTGAGTGTCTTCTCCTGTAGAAGCTGCGAGGGTTTCTAAGCCCACTGGGCCGCCGTTAAAGTTCTCAATCATTGCTGTCAAGATCCGCCTATCTGTCCAATCCAAACCTAGCGGATCGACGTTGAATAATTCCAGGGCAAGTGAGGCAACTTCGGCATCAATTGGCTTTAAATTCTTGACTTGGCTGTAGTCTCTAACTCGTCGCAGCAAGCGGTTAGCGATCCGGGGAGTTCCGCGAGCTCGGCGAGCAATTTCAGTGGCTCCTTCTGGGGTGATTTGAGTGTCTAGAACTTGGGCAGTTCTTTGAACAATTAGACTGAGTTCGTCTATTTCGTAGTAGCGCAATCTTTGGATCAAGCCGAAGCGATCGCGCAATGGAGATGTCAGCGAGCCGACTTTTGTGGTTGCTCCTACTAAGGTAAATGGTTTCAGGGGAATGCTGCGAATTTTGGCGCTTTTGCCTTGACCGATCGTAATATCTAACCGACAGTCTTCCATCGCCGGATAGAGGATTTCTTCTGTAACTTTAGATAGACGGTGAATTTCGTCGATAAACAGCACGTCGCCTGCTTTGAGGTTGATCAGCAATCCGACAATATCTCGCGGTTTTTCTAAAGCTGGAGCGGTGGTGATTTTGCATTCAACTTCCATTTCTGCTGCTAAAATTAGCGACATTGTGGTTTTTCCCAACCCTGGAGGCCCGTAGAGTAATAGGTGATCCATCGGTTCGCCGCGAGATTTGGCTGCTGCAATTGCGATCGCCAAAACTTCTCTTAAGTCTTTTTGCCCGATGTATTCAGCTAAACGCTGAGGTCGGATTTTGTCGTCTTGTTTGCTGTTGATTTCGTCGGGTAGTTCTTGCGATTCTAGCAATGATTCCGGCTGGGGTTTGACGGCTTTTTTGCGGGGAACCTTGGCTGGTGCTATGTCTTCGGGTAGATTTTGGTCGGAGGGCTGTTGTTTGGAGGAGATAATAGCCATATTTATCTGCGATCGGGCAGCGGGAATTGTTTACAATTATTGGCAGAATCTTGACAATTATTGAGTTCGTTATGAGTATTCCATCTTCTTTATTAGCATCGGAAAGCATAACTTTTGAGGGGGCGATCGAGCTGACTCAATCTTTACTGTCGTTCATTGAGGCTAATCGACTTTTACAAGCCGACATCCAGCAAGCTGTTACATCTCTGGTGAAAACACAGAACGGTGCTAGGGGTTTTTTTGTCACCTATCTAACGGACGATGGACAGGAGGCAGATCACCCGTCACCCGGAGTAGTCGAGGCGCTGCGATCGGCTCCTGAGATCGTAGCAGAACTGCTGGTGAAAAATTTGGCGATGTCGGCGGCAATGGTTGTACATCATTCGCGCCAGCAAAAGAAGGAAATGGCGGCCGATTCTGCTAGAGTGCAGGAGCGATCGCGCAATTTAATTCAAATCCTGCAAATGCCAGCCTGTCAAACTATAGCGTCGCAAATGCTAGAAAGTTTGCAGAGTGCCAACGGCGAGTATGAAAAATTTTTCCGGCGGTGGGGCTACGACGACGAGCAAAAACTAGCGATCGGTTCGGCAGTTCGATCGGCGATCGGCTAAAATAACCTCCGAAGGAAGGGGAAAGAAGAAAGAAGGAAGAAGCCCCAGCCAGGGTGGCAGATGCTTGATCAAAACGACGGGGCTGTGGAATAATTGCGGTTTAACAAAAGCTGCACAATTGTAGCTTGAGTTGATTTAGGTGTGAAGCTAGTGAACGAGGGCGAAAAAATTGCAGAGAACTGTGAAAGGAGTTGCCCAAAAGGTCCGAAGGCTGGGCGGCCGGCGGCCGGCAAATACGCCCCGGCGGTGGGCGAAGCTGAATCTGCTGGCAACATTGGTGCGCCGGGACTTGGAAGCTCAATACAAAGGCTCGATTCTGGGCAATTTGTGGCCGCTGCTGAATCAGCTATCGCAATTGGTGATTTACACATACGTATTTTCGATCGTCCTCAAGGTAAAGCTCAGCCTTGCAGGCTTCCCAGAAAACAGCGACATTACATTTGGAGTCTGGTTGTTTGCAGGTTTGCTGCCTTGGACTGCCTTCACCAGCGGTTTGATCAAGTCGGGAGTATCCGTGGTGGGGCAGCCGAATTTAGTGAAAAAAGTGGTATTTCCTCTCGGTTTGCTGCCCCTAGTGCCGATTTTTACAGCTTTTCTTGAAAGTTCTCTGGGTTTAGCAGCTTTGATCGTGATAGTAGCAGTGTCGTCGCAAAAGCTCAACGCTACTTTATGCTTGCTGCCGCTGGTGTGGGTGCCTCAGTTGCTGATAACTGCTGGTTTGGGATATTTGACAGCGGGCTTGACTGTATTTTTGCGAGACATTCCTCAGACATTAGGTGTTATTCTAAATTTTTGGTTTTATTTGACGCCGATCGTCTACCCAGCATCAATCATCCCCCAAGAGTGGCGAGTGTGGATATTCTGGCTGAATCCAATGGCCGCCATCTCGGAGGTTTATCGAGACCTCATACTGCTTGGAGAAGTTAAGCATTGGGGCGAATGGGGTGTCGCCACGCTAATTTCTGCTGCTATATTTTGTGGAGGTTTGGCGGTTTACCGGCGTTTGCGTCCCGCTTTTGCTGACGTGCTGTAAATTTGTTTGAGATTTCAAGTCAATCTAAAATCTAAAATCTAAAATCTAAAATCGATTGTGCTGTAAATATGTTTGAGATTTCAAGTCAATCTAAAATCTAAAACCTAAAATCTAAAATCGATTGACTGCCGCCAATGACAGAAAATGTAATTTCACTAAAAAATGTTTCCAAATGCTTTAAGCGGTACGATCGTCCAGGAGACCGCTTAAAGGAAATTATTTACCCCAGCAAAAAACTGGCTGACGAATTTTGGGCCCTACACGACATCAATCTGGAAATTCCTCAAGGACAAACTCTGGGAATCGTCGGTCGCAATGGTTCGGGAAAAAGCACTCTCCTGCAAATAATTGTAGGGACGCTGACTCCTACAACAGGAAGCGTCGATGTTAAAGGCCGAGTATCCGCTTTGTTAGAACTCGGAAGCGGGTTTAACCCGGAATTTACTGGGCGACAAAATGTGTTTTTTAACGCTCAGTTACTGGGATTCAATCAAAAAGAAACTGAAGAAAAGTTTGACGATATAGCTGCTTTTGCTGATATTGGCGATTTCATTGAACAGCCAGTCAAGACTTATTCTAGTGGTATGTTTGTCAGGCTAGCTTTTGCCGTTGCGACTAGCGTCGAGCCAGATATTTTGGTGGTTGACGAGGCGCTTTCGGTGGGCGACGAAGCTTTTCAACGCAAGTGTTTTGCCCGCTTGCAAAGCATTCAGGAAGGTGGCGGAACAATTTTATTTGTTTCTCATGCTGCTACTTCTGTGGTGCAACTTTGTACGTCGGCGATTTTAATGGATAGCGGTGAATTGCTGCTCGCTCACACGCCGAAGGTGGTAATTTCTAAGTATCAAAAGCTGATTTATGCCGATCCGGATCAGGTTCTAGGGTTGAAGTCAGATATTCGAGCTCTGAACCAACTGACAAAACAGGAAAGTCAAGACCAGCTTCAGGAGGCTAATTTAGACAGCACCAAGAGGGAAGTTAAACCGGAGCACCATCTCTCTAAACCCAAGGAATATTATGATGAATTTTACGATCCGGGGATGATACCGTCGAATACGGTAAGGTATCCGTCTCGCGGAGCGGAAATTATCAACCCCCACATCGAGACGCTGAAGGGAAATGTGGTAAATCACTTGCTCGGTCGTCAAGATTATATTTATACTTACTCTGTCACTTTCTCCCGGTCAACTTCCAAAGTTAGGTTTGGAATGTTGATTAAAACAATTAGTGGTTTTGAGTTGGCGGGTGCTTCTTTGAAGGCTTCTACTCAGTCAGTTAGGTATGTGGAAGCGGGAACGACAATTGTAGTGAAGTTTCATTTTAAATGTTTGCTGAATCCGGGTGTTTATTTTCTGAATGCTGGGGTTGTGGGAACGGTAGATGGAGATTTAACTTATCTGGATCGCTGCGTTGATGTGGCGATGTTTAGAGTTCAGTCTTGTACTGAGTCCTGCGGTAACGGCATCGTTGACTTGCTGATCGAACCGTGTTTAACTGTTGTTAATGCTGATTCTCTAGTGAAAGAGCAGTCAACAGAGGTTATCTAAAATTCTGTAAAAACAATGAGCGATATCAATTTAGATTTAGTAGAAAATTCCGTAATCAAAGCATTTATTCAAGATCAAGCTAAGTTTCCCGAAAAATTTAAACTGAATATCTGCGAAGACGATGAAATGTATTTGTTCAGCTTGAACAACGTCAAAGACGATCGCGATCGGGCTTTGGTGCGCTATTATTCGATCGGGCGTCGCATCTTGGATACGGTTAAACAAGTTGTGGAATGGCATTTTGGCAGTTTTGAAAATGTACCTTCTTTTCTAGATTTTGCCTGCGGTTACGGTCGATTTACCAGGTTTTTGATTCAGGAAATACCGCCGGAACAAATTTGGGTTTCTGATATTTATGCTAATGCGGTTAAGTTTCAAACTGAATACTTGGGCGTCAACGGTATTGTCTCAACTGGGAAACCAGAAAATTATTTAATTGACCGCAAGTTTGACTGCATTCTGGCTAATTCTTTTTTCAGCCATATGCCGGAAAGAACTTTTACAAGTTGGTTGCAAAATTTGTACGATTTGTTGACTCCTAACGGCATTTTAATGTTCAGCGTTCACGATGAGTGTTTGCGCCTAGCCAATATAGAAATGCCGGCTAATGGTATTTTGTTTAGTCCTCAAAGCGAAAGCCAGTCTTTAGATAAGGAGGAATACGGCACAACTTATGTAACTGAAAAGTTTGTGAGAGAATGTGTCGAGCGAGTTAGCGGAGGCAAAGCTTTTGTTCACCGTATCAAAAAAGGCATCTGCAGATTTCAGGATTTGTATGTGGTCACAAATGAGCTAGTTAGAGATTTTTCGGAGTTGAAATTCAATCATCACCCGGAAGGATATATTGATGTTGCTGCTTTTACGAATAAGGAGAATTTGTATCTGGAAGGATGGGTAGCTGATGTGAATCTCGACGGTCGAATTGAGGAACTGCAAGTCCTGGTAAACGGTGAGGTGGTACAGAGGTGCGAGCCTTTTTACGATCGCCCGGATGTGGCTGGATATTTTGAAACTAATGGGGCTTTGCAGTCGGGGTGGAGCTGTTATTTACCCAAAAACACTGTAGGGTTGCAGGATGTGTTAATAGTCAAAGCAATCAATAACTATGGTTGGGAATGGATTCTGGAAACTTGCACTGTTAAATCGCTGGTTAACCAAAGACAATCGCAGTCTTTGTTGGGTTCTACTCAGACAAAACTCAAATTACTTGAGACTCAGTTAGAGTCAGCTAGGATAGAATCGGATCAAAATCAAAGTAAGTTAATGATCACTCACACAAAGTTGGAAGAATCTCAAACAATTTTGCAAGAAACTCAAAATCAATTAGTTTCAGCTCAAATGCAATTGGAGCAAACTCAAAATCAGTTAGTATCTGTGCAAACGCAGTTGGAGAAAACAGAAAATCAGCTAATTAATCTTAAGCAAGAACTAGAGCAAGCGAAGTGTCGGGTTTTGGCAATGGAAAGCAGCAAGTTCTGGAAGCTGAGAAGCGCGTGGTTTCAAGTCAGGCAATCCCTGGGCTTAGCGGGAGAGTAGGGAGTAAATTTGGTGTGGGAATTAGGGCGAGGGAGATAAATTGTGAGTACAAATGACAGCAAACCGTCGGTTTTTATTGTTACCGGAATGCACCGTTCCGGTACGTCTTTAACAGCTTCTTTGTTTCAGAAAGTCGGGGTTGATATTGGCAAAAAGTTAGTGGGCCCGGCCGACGGAAATGTGAAAGGTCATTTCGAGAATGTTGATTTTGTGGAGTTTCACAAAAGTGTTTTGCGATCGCACGGTATTGATGAACTCGGATGTACGTTTGAAAAAACGATTCCGGTAGCAGCAGAATACGTGGAAATCGCCAAAAGGGCGATCGACCAAAATCAACAAACTCACAAACATTGGGGTTGGAAAGACCCGCGAACAGCCCTTTTTTGGGATTTTTGGCTGACTTTACTCCCGGAAGCTAATTTTATCTGTGTTTATCGATCGCCCTGGGAAGTAGTCGATTCCCTTTACCGCCGGGGAACCGATGTCAGCTTGCTGCAAAATCCCGAAATGGCAGTAAAAATGTGGATTCACTACAATCAAAAAGTTTTAGAACTTTACGAACGTTTCCCCCATCGCTGTCTCCTAGCCAACGTTTACCCCATCGGCAACACTCCTGAACTTTTCCTCGATCGAGTCAACGAAAAATTTAACGTTAACTTAGGTGCGATACCGGGAGACAATTTTGAAGAATCTTTATTAGTCAACGATATTGTCAAAAGTCACAGACCGAGTTTAATAGAAAAATATTTTCCCGAAGCATTAGAACTCTATGAACTTTTGGAAACCCAAGCTGGCAATCTCAGCAGTGAGTCGAAAGGTGCGATCGATCAAGTTATTCATTTCCCAGCATCTCCAATCTGGCCATTTGAAGATTGGCTAAAAATCCGCTTGCTGGAAAAACAGCAAAAAACTAGCTCTTCCGAACTCAAACAGTGGCAAGAACAATTTCACCAGGCCCAGGCGAAAGTGTTGGGATTAGAGACAGAATTAGGAGCAACTCAAGTACAGCTTGCAGGCAAAGAATCAAATTTTCAAGAAGCTTTAGCAAAACTCCTCGGATTAGAAACAGAATTAGGACAAACTCAGGTACAGCTTGCCGGCAAAGAATCACAATTTCAAGAAGCTTTAACAAAAGTCTTAAAATTAGAAGCAGAATTAGGGCAAACTCAGGTACAGCTTGCCGGCAAAGAATCGCAATTTCAAGAAGCGTTAGCGAAACTCCTCGGATTAGAAACAGAATTAGGACAAACTCAGGTACAGCTTGCCGGCAAAGAATCGCAATTTCAAATAGCTTTAGCGAAAGTCTTAAAATTAGAAGCAGAATTAGGGGAAACTCAGGTACAATTTGAAGAGACTGAATTTATATTGCAGCAAAAGTTAGCTGAGTTAATTCAGCTAGAAACAGCACAAAGTCAAACTCAGGAAAGATTAGAAAACTCCCGCCAGGAAAATGAAATTTTTCGGGCAGAACTTGCTATAATCAAGTCTTCAATATGGTGGCAAGTGAGAGAAAAGTTGTGGGAAGTTCAGCGAAAAATCCGCGACTTGTTCCCTAAATTTATTTTTTCGTTAGATCAACCCACTACTTGGCAAGTTTGTGATTCCAACCTGCTAATTGTTGGCTGGGTTTTTAACCAAAAAAGAGAGACTACAGCAGTCCGCGTCAGAATTAAAAACCAGAGTTTCGTAGGCGTTTACGGCATAGAGAGAAGTGATATAGCGCTAGCACACTCTAATATTCCCGCTGCGAAGAAATCTGGTTTTACAATTCAATTGGACGCGCCTGCCGGACGACACGAAGTGCTACTGGAAGCCCAAGACGATCGAGGTAAATGGCATCTTTTGGCAGCTTATCCGTTGTTAGTTTCAACGATTCAAGCATCGTTAGATGTACCGGTGGTGTGGGAACAGCGTCAGGGCGAAATTTTGTTTGCAGGTTGGTGCTGCCACCACGATCGCAAAATTGCTAAATTAAGCTTGTTGTGTGGCGATACTTCTGTAGAATGCGCCTACGGTTTACGACGGAAAGATGTCGGCGAAGTGTTCCCGGACTGGGTTAACAGTTCGGAAAGCGGTTTTGAGGCCCTTGTCGATTTGCCTCCGGGCGAATGGCACGTTTCTCTGCAAGCTGAGTTAGAAACCGGGGAAATTTTGTCTTTTCAAGCGCCTAAAAAGTTGACGGTGCGGCGCTACCATATCTGGCAGCGAAGTGCGGATAAATTTGAGGAGTTATCAAGGTTTACAGCCGCAATTCAGCAGCGGGCGAGGGAAAGAAAACAGCGTCTTGGTAGAATTGTGCCATTGCCCTGGGAAATTGTGAAAGTGCTCCGCCAGTTGGGGAAGATTTATCGGCAGCAAAAACAGTTTAGTGCGCCGGGAGATTTACTGCCACCGGCGGGTTTTGTGGTGCCTCAACCCATTGATAGATATGACGCATGGCTGGAGGTGAATCAGTGGAACGATCGCGCACGCGATTACTTGATTTCTAGGTTAAAATCCTGCCGGGAACCCCTGCCAAAAATTTCGGTAGTAATGCCAGTTTACAATCCGCAGATAGATTTTCTCGAAAGTGCGATCGACAGTGTAATCAATCAAGTTTATGCCAACTGGGAACTCTGCATTGCCGACGATTGCAGCACCGATTTCACTGTTGCTGACACTTTGAAAAGCTGGGTTCAAAAGGACGATCGTATCCGCATCACATTTCGCACAGAAAACGGCAACATCAGCGCAGCAACCAACAGCGCCGCCGCCCTCGCAACAGGCGACATCATCCTGTTTTTAGACAACGACGACGAACTAACTCCCGACGCATTAGGCGAAGTCGCCCTATATTTTGCCACCCATCCAGCCACCGATTTTCTCTATTCCGACGACGACAAAATCGACACTAAAGGTCGCCGATTCGCCCCGCAATTCAAACCGGAATGGTCGCCGGAACTGCTGATTTCCTATATGTATCTAGGTCATTTGTGCGCCGTGAGAAGACACATTTTTGAAGAAATAGGCGGTTTACGGATAGGTTTTGAAGGCTCGCAAGATTACGATTTTGCCTTGAGAGCCACCGAAGTTTCTCGCCACGTCGCCCACCTGCCGCTAGTGCTGTATCACTGGCGAACCGCACCCGGTTCTACAGCCATATCTGGGGCCGCGAAACCCGCCAGTTTTTCCGCAGGTCAAAAAGCCATTCAAGACGCACTAAACCGCCGCCAAATTAACGGCAATGTCGCTCAGCACGAATGGGCGATTAAAGAAAATTTGGGGATATTTGCCCAGGATTTCCCGGATAACGGCCCATCAGTAACGGTAATTATTCCTACTAAAAATCAGCTCAAATTGCTGAAAGCCTGTCTGGATTCTCTACAAACTACAACATACAAAAATTATCAAGTTGCCGTCATCGACAACGAAAGCGACGACCCGAAAACTCTGGAATACTTAAAGGAATTAAGTTGCCAAGTTTTGCGGATAAAAAATCCTGGCGGCAAGTTTAGTTTTGCAGCAATTAACAACCGCGCTGCGGAACAAGTTGACAGCGAATATGTGTTGTTTTTGAACAACGATACTGAAGTAATTAACCCGCGCTGGCTGAGTCAAATGGTGGGATACGCTCAAATCGCGGGCGTGGGTGCAGTCGGCGCGAGGCTTTTATATCCCGACGGCAGAATTCAGCACGCGGGCGTAATTCACGGGCTGCATCACGGTTTGGCTGGTCATGCTTTTAAGCTGATGGACAAGAATAATCGAGGCTATCTTTCTCAAGCGATGGTAACGCGAAATTACTCTGCGGTAACAGCCGCTTGCACGATTACTCCGCGTCAATTGTTCTTAGAATTGGGCGGTTTTGATGAGGAGAATTTTGCTGTTGCTTACAATGATGCAGATTACGGATACCGATTGTTAGAACGCGGTTATCGGTGCGTATATTGTCCCGATGCGGAGTTGTTGCACAAAGAGGGAACTTCTAGGGGTTTTACCGACAATCCTCAAGAAGTGGCGGCTTTTAGGCGTAAGTATGCGGGGAAAAATGACAGTTTTTATAGTCCGCACTTGTCTTTAGAAGATGAGTATTTTCATATTCAACCTCGACGGGTTTTTATGAAGGAAGAAGGTTCGGCAACGGATTTTGTAACGGATGTAACGGATGTAACGGATGTCAGAAATAAGGAAGAATTAGAAGGTGCTGAGTGTGGTTTGTTATCAGTAGCAAACAGTTCTATCCATCCTATCAAAGTTTTGATGTGCAGCAATTCGCTGGATTTTACGGGGGCGCCGCTGCATCAGTACGAAATTGCGGTGAAATTGGCGGCTGAGGGTGTGATTAAGCCGATCGTACTTTGCGTAACAGACGGGCCCCTGCGTCAAGCTTACGAACAGCAGGGAATTGAAGTAATTGTGCGCGACAATCCTCTCGAACACATCTATCAGCGCGATGCTTATGATGAAGCCATCCGCAGTTTTAGCACAGAAATTGCCAGTTTAAAAGTAGATGCAATTTATGCCAATACTTTAGAAAACTTTTTTGTAGTTGATGCCGCGCGGCAACTCGGAACTCCTACAGTGTGGAACGTGCACGAAAGCGAACCTTGGCAAACTTATTTTAACAGGTTTGGTTCGGAGATTGCGGCGAGAGCTTTAGAGTGTTTTCGCTTTCCTTACAAAGTGATTTTTGTGGCAGATGCCACGCGGGATAGGTATTTGCCTCTCAACAGCCACCACAATTTTACAGTGATTCACAACGGCTTAGATTTGAGCAAACTGGAAAATTCGGAGAATTCTGAATTGGCTAGAAAAACTTTAGGTGTTGCAGCGGAAGATGTGGTAATTTTGCTGCTGGGAACGGTATGCGAACGCAAAGGACAGCAGGATTTAGTTAAGGCACTTTCACTTTTGCCTGAGAAATGGCACAATACAATTAGGTGTTTTCTTGTGGGCGATCGCCCGAGTATTTACAGCAATAAATTAGCCGAGTTGGTGGGGGAATTGCCAGCAGAGTTGCGGCAAAGGGTGACAGTAGTCCCGGAAACTGGGGAGACGGGAAAATATTACAAAGCGGCTGATATTTTTGTTTGCACTTCTCGCGTCGAAAGTTTTCCACGAGTGATTTTGGAGGCAATGGCTTGCGACTTGCCAATTATTACAACGCCTGTTTTTGGAATTAGAGAACAAGTGAGGCCTGGAATTAATGGTTTGTTTTATACGCCCGATCGCCCGGACGAATTAGTGGCAGCTTTGATAAGTTTATTGGAGGATAAATCTTTGCGGCAGCAGTTAGCTGAAAACGCTAAAT
Organism: Microcoleus sp. D3_18_C4; assembly: GCF_036702355.1. Lineage (NCBI taxonomy): Bacteria > Bacillati > Cyanobacteriota > Cyanophyceae > Oscillatoriales > Microcoleaceae > Microcoleus > Microcoleus sp. D3_18_C4. Next base: position 12,465 of record NZ_JAUBTF010000003.1, on the reverse strand, counting down.
ATGTCTTGGCTTCACTTAATACTTTTGAGGAAATGACTCAAGCTTATGCAGAGATTTTCTGCGAAGCATATTTCAGCCGTCATTAGTCATCTTACAGTGCCAGCCTCCGCCCCAGTGAAGGGCAGTAAGTCACCTCGTAGACTTTTGGCAGGATTTAATATAATTTGCCAAGAATTGCGGAACATATTGAACATTGAGCCATCAATACTATAAAATAATCAAAAATGAACGATGATAAAATGACCGATCGCCCAAGAGTAGATTATGAAAGGGCCTGGGACAGTTACGCCCAACAGTGGCAAAAAACTAATGCCGAACTTGCCCATATTGGCGATGAATGGATAGGTAAAGCTGCCGGTGCCGCCAACTCCTTAGCCGAATACGAAGCGCTAATAGAACAGCAATTTATTGCACCTTACATCAAAAAAGAACATACGGTTTTAGAAATTGGTATCGGCGGCGGAAAAACCGGTTCGCTGCTGCTGAAATATTGCGATCGACTAATTTGTGCCGACATTTCCAGTCAAATGTTGCAAGCGGCGCGCTCGCGCTTGGGAACAGATCGTGTTTCTTACGTCAAACTCGACGGTTTAACATTAGACGGCATCGCCCCAGGTTCAGCCGATGTCTGCTTTTGTTACGATACAATGGTACACGTAGAGCCCGTAGATATATTCAACTACCTGACTCGAATTCCCAAACTGCTGCGGGGCGATCGAATTTGCGTGTTTCACCACACAAATATTTTTAGCGAATTAGGGTGGCAAAAATTCGCCAGCGAGTGGGACAAAAACTTGCTAGGACACAGAGACGGCACAGCATTTTCAGTTATGACTGATACAATTATGGAAAAGTTTTTCCATCATTTAAACTATGAAATCATCCTGAAAAATACATCTTCAGTACCGCGAGATTGTGTCTGGATCTGCAAAGCACCAACCCCCAATGAATAAAATACAAGCTTTTTAGCCGCTTCAAAATATTTTATTCCAACTAACAACAGTCAACAGTCAACAGCCAACAGTCAACAGACAACAGTCAACAGTCAACAGTCAACAGACAACAGTCAACAGTCAACAGACAACAGTCAACAGTCAACAGTCAACAGTCAACAGTCAACAGACAACTGACAATGAAAGCATTATTTCTCCATCCCAACTTCCCCGCCCAATACCGCCACATTATCACGGCTTTAGGCGCAGATCCCAAAAATCAAATTGTCTTCGGCACTAAAAACGAGCGCCCAGAGTGGAACATTCCCGGCGTTCGCAAAGCAGCATTTACCCCCAGCCGGGAACCCCACGCGCAGACTCACCAATACGTCCGCCCTTTAGAAAGTGCCGTCATCTACGGACAAGCCGTATTTAGAATGGCAGAACAACTCAAAGCCGACGGTTTCGTACCCGATATTATCTGCGGACATTCCGGTTGGGGCCCGACATTATTTGTCAAAGAAGCTTTTCCAAATACGCCGCTTTTGTGCTATTTCGAGTGGTTTTATCATGCTATTGGTTCCGACGCAGATTTCGACCCAGCGGAACCTTTAACAGTTGACGATATGGCCAGAATTAGAATCAAAAATGCGCCGATTCTGATCGATTTATATTCTTGCGATTGGGGTTTGTCGCCCACTTATTGGCAGCGATCGCAATTTCCGCCAGAATTACAACAAAAATTATCCACACTCCACGACGGCGTAGATACCGATTACTTCAAACCAGACCCCGGTGCTAAACTGGTTTTGCCTAACTTAGACTTGTCTGGCGTTGATGAAATTGTCACCTACGTATCGCGGGGAATGGAACCTTACCGGGGCTTTCCCGAATTCATTGAGTCGATCGCCTATGTACAAGAACGCCGCCCCAACTGTCACGTCGTAATCGTTGGTTCAGAAAGAGTTTGTTATGGTCGTTCTTTACCCAACGGCGAGTCTTACAAAGACTATATGCTCAAAAAAGTTCCCCTAGACTTGTCGCGAGTTCACTTTGTCGGGCCCCTACCTTACGGACTGTATTTAAAAGTAATTCAAGCATCCGACGTACACGTTTATTTGACCAGACCTTTTGTACTATCTTGGTCGATGATTGAATCTCTATCAACGGGATGTTTAGTAATTGGTTCCGACACAGGGCCAGTCAGAGAAGTTATCCGCGACGGAGAAAACGGTTTGCTAGTCGATTACTTCTCACCGAAACAAGTAGCCGATCGCATTGATGAAGTTTTAGACCATCCTACCCGCATGGCCGAAATTCGCATCAAAGCCCGTCAAACCGCCCTAGAACGCTACAGTTTGGCTAAAATGCTGCCGCAACATTTACAACTAATTGAGCAAGTAGCAAATCGTTCCATGCCGCCTACAGTTGGTATGGAACCAGAACGGGAATTAGCAGCATCTTTTGCAGTGAGAATTTAGCAATAAAGTTGGTCAGGACTAAACCCCTGGTCACAACCTCTCCTGTGCGAGTACACCGCACAGGAGATGGCTGTTTCATTCTCTTTTAGGGGCTGCCCCCATGTCTGAAACGCCAGTGAAATCGTCTGTGGGGGGGTAGGCACGTGGGGGTAGGCACGGGGGCACTACCCCTACAGAGTCACAATCGCGATTTTGGTGAGAATGAAACCGCCCTCCCGCACAGGAGGGTTCACCAACTAGACGATAAACATCGGAACATCTGGACGTTTTAGTTGGCCAATTAAATATTTTGATAGCAGTCTGTTAATCCCTTCTCGGCTAGTCGCAAACTAGCTTTGCGAGCAATAATTTAGGCGTTGCATAATAAGTAGTTAGACAGAATTAATTACACAAATACATAGTAGAAGGATATTCCAGGCAAAATTATGAGTGAATTAGAATTTCCTATGATGTTGATCAGGGAAATAAATCCTCTTTCGTCTAAATTTCTACAGCGAATTCATCGCCAAAGCCGACATCATCAGGTACGTCAAAGATCACATTGCCTCATATTTATTAGCTTCGCAAAAAGTAAAAAGAGGAGAGTTAATGAATATTTTCAGAATAAGTTATAAGACAATACGCTTGGGTTAAAAATATTTATTCATCGGAGATCCCTTGCAGCATCCCCCTGATTGTTGGGGGACGCAAGAGTAAGTTCTTGTCCCACCCCCTACTCCCCTTTTTAAGGGGGGCGCCAGGGAGATCGAGCTTAACTGAACCCTATTGGAGCCATAGTTGCTGGCATCATTCGTGGGAGTTGTAAAAAGCAGCACACCTGTAGAATAGGATGTAGTGGAGGCATTTAAGTGGGAAAGTATGGGGTTGGTAAATTTACAAGGCAATCTGGCGACGGTGAGTTGCGAGTTTTATAGGCAGTATTTTGGCGATCGTTTGAAGTAGCAGTCGATCAGATTTTTCAGGAAGACCGAGCAACACTAAGTTGTCATTTGTCTCGTGCTACGTTGTTTTGCTTGCTTTGCTTTTATCCGAGCTGCAATAACAGCTAAAAGAGCGTAACAACTTACCTCTTAGCAGCTTTAATTATATAACTAGCAATTTGCGTTAGTACCATAACGGAAACACATTTTGCGATCGCTTGGAGGATGTTACATTTGAAAACGGGATCTTTAACTGTTGTCGGGACGGGAATTCAATTAGTTGGTCATCTGACCTTAGCAGCAAAGGCGTCGATCGAGCAAGCTGACAAAGTTCTGTTCGCCGTAGCCGATCCTGTTACTGCTAAATGGCTACAGACACTCAATGTCACCGCAGAAGCCTTACCTTACAATACCAACAATCAGCGGCGCACAGAAACTTATCGAGAAATGGTCGATCGCATTTTGGCTGAAGTTCGTCAGGGGTTGAATGTTTGTGCTGTTTTTTACGGTCATCCTGGCGTTTTCGCTTACCCTACCCATGAAGCGATTAAACAGGCGCGTCGTGAAGGTTTTAGGGCGCAAATGTTAGCAGGAATTTCAGCGGAAGATTGCTTGTTTGCTGACCTGGGTCTTGACCCAGGACGCAACGGATGTCAAAGTTTTGAAGCGACAGATTTTCTGATTCGGCGGCGTAAATTTGACCCCACCAGTGCTTTAATTTTGTGGCAGATTGCGACGATCGGCAATCTGGGTTTTTATCTGATGAAACGCTATCAGGAGGCTTTTGCAGATTTTCACCGAGCAATCGAGTTGCAGCCTGATTATACTTGGGCGATCGCGCACCGAGGCGTAACTTACCGCTTTCTGGGAGAAGCATATTACCCAAAGGCGCTGGGTGACTTGGATCGAGCAATTGAGCGTCAGCCGGATTACGTTTGGGCGATCGCGTATCGCAGCCGCATCTATGAGCTGATGAAGTGCTACAAGCAATCCCTGATTGACTTCGATCGAGCGATCGCCCTTGACGAAAACATATTGCGGGGGAAAAATTGGCAAATTGAGAAAGGGTTACTGCTTTGCTATGATGGCCAATATTCTGAGGCGATCGCCTGTTGCGAACAGAGGTTGCAACAAATTGCTGATGACACGACAGCTTTATACTGTATCGCAGTATCTAAGGCGCGTTGGCAGGGAGTGGACAAAGCAGCAAGCGAAATCGAGCGATCGCGGACAGCATTGCTTGCTCAATTAAAGAAAGGCTTACAGCATACGAGGTTTTGCTTAAAAAGGTAAATTTAGATAGCTTTTATCAGGGAGGCAAGCTACAGGCAAACACTATGTAAACCCTGACATTCTTCATTATTCACTACCTTAAATATTACGAGGATAGATCATGAGCCAACTATTTCATCTATTAACAGATCTAGCACTTGACCCCAAGAAACAAAGTGTTTTCATCAATAACCCCAGTTCCTTAATGAACGAGGTAGGTTTATCTGAAGCTGAGCAAACTGCGATCGCCAGCAAAGACTCCGCTAAAATTGCAGCGTTCTTTGCAGACGAACTAATTTCACTTGCCATTACCACTAGCGATCCAGGGCCCGACCCCTTGCCAGATCCAGACCCTTTTCCTCCTTCTCCACCGTCAGATCCCGAACCCGACTCTAACTAGGATGTGGTATTGAAGTCAAACCACTAAGAATTTTCTACACTTGGGAAAGTAGATTGATATTTTATAAGCTCAAACCGCACTTTTTGCGGTTTTTTATCCTCACAACATAAGTATGCAAAATTACCAAATTACTGAAAAACTGCATGAGAGCAGTAACTCGTTAGTCTATCGCGGATATCGGCAAGCAGACAATCTGCCTGTTATCCTAAAAATGCTCAAAGAATTCTATCCTTCACCTGAAAAAATTGCCTGGTTTAAGCGAGAGTATGAAATCACTCAAAACATTAACTTACCAGGCGTAATCGATGTTTATAGTTTGGAAAACCTAGAAAATCAGTGGGTAATTGAGTTAGAAGATTTTGGTGGCGAATCCCTCAATCAGATAATCGCTAAGAAGCAATTTACAATTGCTGAATTTCTCAATCTGGCAATTGAAATTGTTGACATTCTCGGTCAGGTTCACCAGCAGTATATTATCCACAAAGATATTAACCCATCAAATATTGTTTTAAATCAGCAGACAGGTAAGCTGAAGCTAATTGATTTTGGAATTTCTACAACACTGTCGCGAGAAAACCCAAGTTTTCTTAACCCGAACGTATTAGAAGGAACGCTAGCTTATATCTCGCCAGAACAAACAGGTCGCATGAATCGAACAATCGATTACCGCACTGATTTTTACTCTTTGGGGATAACCTTTTATGAATTACTAACCGGACAGTTACCTTTCCCCACCAATGATGTTTTGGAATTAGTGCATTGTCATATTGCTAAACAACCTATCCCACCGCACGAAATTAAACCAGAAGTTCCACCTATTATTTCGGCGATCGTATTGAAATTAATGGCAAAAAATGCTGAGGAACGCTATTTATCAGCATATCAGCTAAAGGCCGATTTACAAGAATGTCTCAGACAGTGGCAGAGCAAAGAGCAAATCGATCCTTTCCCGATTGATCGGCACAATATTTCCGATCAATTTCAAATTCCGCAAAAACTGTACGGGCGAGAGCGGGAAATTTCTGTCCTATTAGCCGCATTTGATCGAGTCAGTCAAGGAGCCAGTGAAATGATGCTGGTTTCTGGATATTCTGGGATTGGAAAAACTGTATTAATACAAGAAATATATAAGCCGCTGACTCGTCAACGCGGTTATTTTATTGCTGGTAAGTTTGACCAGTTTCAACGAGATACTCCTTACGCATCCTTAATTCAGGCATTTCGTTCGTTAGTACGGCAGTTACTAACAGAAAGTGATGCAGAAATTAGCAAGTGGCGAGAGAAACTCCAAGCAGAATTAGGGGAAGCTAGTGCGGTAATCGTTGAAGTTATTCCTGAAGTAGAACTAATTATTGGTTCCCAACCACCCCTACCAGATCTCGCGCCAGCAGAACAGAGAAATCGCTTTAATCGGGTTTTGCAAAAATTTATTAATATATTCACACAACTCGAACATCCCTTAGTAATTTTCTTAGACGACTTACAGTGGGCAGATAGAGCCTCGCTAGAATTAATTCAAATGTTGATGACAGTAGCCGATAATAAATATCTATTTCTAATGGGTGCATATCGGGATAATGAAGTAAGCGAAGCACATCCGCTAATTCAAATTTTGGAAAATATTGCCACAGCAAAAGTAACAACAATTAATAAAATATTTTTGACACCTTTAGCCTTAACCGATATTACGCAACTTTTAGTTGATACGCTTTTTACGGAATCAAAAAATGCTAAGCCACTTGCCAAATTGCTCCAGCAAAAAACTGGTGGTAATCCGTTTTTTATCAATGAATTCTTAAACTCACTGCATTCTGAAGCATGGTTGGATTTTAACTACCAATCTCAGAAATGGCAGTGGGACTTAGAACAAATCAAAGCGCAACCAATTACAGATAACGTTTTAGATCTGACGAGCAAAAATGTCAAAAAACTCCCCACAGCAACTCAGGCAGTATTAAAATTAGCAGCTTGCGTGGGGAATCAGTTTGACTTGAGAACGCTGGCGATTATCTATGAAAAATCCCTCCAAGAAACAGCAACAGATTTACTGTCAGCACTTCAATCCGGTCTAATTATACCCCTCAGCCATGCCTATCAGTTGGCGGAACTTGATGTAGCAGGTTTGTCCGAGCGGTTGGTTGCAGAATACAAATTTGCCCACGATCGCATTCAACAAGCAGTTTACTCTCTCATCTCCGAACCTGATAGACAGTCAGTACATCTGCGCGTGGGCAGGTTGTTACTGGAAAATACACCATCTGAAGAAGTGGCACAGAAGCTGTTTGATATTGTCAATCAGTTGAACAAAGGCCGAGCGCTGATAGATCAACAAATAGAGCGCTACGAGTTAGCCCAATTCAACTTACAGGCAGGTAAAAAAGCCAAATCTTCAGCAGCTAGCCAACCAGCTTTCAATTACCTTCAGATCGGCTTAAGTTTGTTAAATAAAAAGAGTTGGTCGCAGCAGTACAACCTTACCTTAGATTTGTATTTAGAAGCAGCAGAAACAGCTTATACAATTGCTAACTACGATGAAATGGAGCGCTTAGCTGGGGTAGTTTTGCAAAAAGCCCAAACGCTGTTAGAAAAAGTAAAAGTCTATGAAGTCAAGATGCAAGCTTATTGCGCCCAAACTAAATTCCTAGAGGCGATCGACATTGGGCTAGAAGTTCTGAAATTACTTGGCGTAGAATTACCGCAACGACCGAATCAATCCGATCTGACACAAGAGATGGAGCAGATAAAATCTGCCTTAGCAGGCAGGCAAGCCCAGGATCTAATCGACTTACCGCCAATGACAGACCCGTATAAACTAGCAGCTATACGGGTGATAAACTGCTTGTTGAGTCCTGCGTTCGTAGCAATTAATCAACTGAGCTTGTTAACTTGGTGCCGACAGGTGAATTTATCGATTCAGTATGGTAATTCTGCTAGCTCTGCTTATGCGTATATAGGTTATGGGCTGATCCTTTGCTCGTCAGGAGAGCTTGACGCTGGCTATCAGTTTGGAAAACTTGCTTTGAACTTACTAGAACGATTCAAAGATAAAACATTCAAAGCAAGAATTTATGTAATATATATGGGATTTATCAAGCATTGGAATGAACCTCTCAGAGACACATCTTCTTTGTGCATGGAAGCTTATCAAAGTGCGATAGAAACTGGAGATCTTGAATATACTGCTAGTGTTAGGCAGGGCTATGCTTACGCTTTGTACCTCAGCGGTGTAGAGCTGATTGATGCCAAGAAAGAAATGGCGAAAGCCCTGGAAGTTACTTATCAAACTAAACAGGAAGCATACATTCATTGGTGTCAAATCTTTATGCAGGCGATCCTGAACTTGGCGGAACAAGTAGAAAATCCGTGCTGTTTGATTGGTGAAGTATACGACGAACAAAAGATGATAGCAGTTCATCAAGAAAGTGGCGATCGCACTGCACTCATGCACGTTTATTCCCATAAAGTTATCCTCTGTTATCTTTTCGAGGAATTTCAGCAAGCTGTGGAGAATGCAGACCGCTTTGAAGAATACTCAGCTAATGCAGGCTCCTTTTTTATTCTCCCTGTTGTCTATTTGTATGATATGTTAGCCCGACTAGCGCTATATCCTAATTCCTCAGAAACAGAAAGAGCAGAAATCCTGACAAAGGTGGCTACTAAACAAGAAAAAATGGAAACATGGGCAAAGCAGGCTCCCATGAATTACCTGCACAAATTCTATCTAGTGGAAGCGGAACGCGATCGCGTATTAGGCAACGATAAAGATGCCAGAGAATATTACGATAAAGCCATCATCGTAGCCCGCGAAAACGAATATCTCAACGAAGAAGCCCTCGCCTACGAACTAGCAGGCAGGTTTTATTTAGCCAGAAATCAAAATCATGTTGCCCGTCACTACTTGCAAGATGCCCACTATGCTTATCAGCGCTGGGGGGCTATAGCTAAGGTAAAAGATTTAGAAGGGCGATACCCGCAGTTTTTAGCTATTCAGTCGCTTGGTTCAACCCGAACAGATACTGAAAATAATATCATCAATCCAATCACCACAACTGGTAGCAATTCCGGCGAAGCACTGGATTTTGCCGCAGTAATGAAAGCATCCCAAGCTATTTCTGGTGAAATCGTTCTAGAACAATTGTTAAACCAGGTGATGAAAACTGTAATTGAAAACGCAGGCGCTCAAAAAGGTTTTCTGATTCTGGATAAAGGCGGGAATTGGGCAATTGAAGCCGAAGCAGCCGTAGAATGCGAGCTCATTACCATTATGCAATCCATTCCCGTAGAGTCTGTAGATCCTGCAACTGGAATTCCCCTGCTGTCAACCGCCATAGTTAACTACGTCGCTCGCAGCCACGAAAATGTAGTATTAAATAACGCCACCGATGAAGGACTATTTACTGGGGATTCTTACATTACCGCTACTGGGCCCAAATCGATCCTCTGCACTCCCCTACTCAATCAAGGCAAACTCGGTGGTATTCTCTACTTAGAAAATAATTTGGCGATCGGCGCATTTACCTCGGAAAGAGTGGAAACTTTAAAAATCATTGCGGCTCAAGCTGCGATCTCGATTGAAAATGCAACTCTCTACGAAAAATTAGAAGATTACAACCGAACTTTAGAGCAAAAAGTAGAAGATCGCACCGCACAATTAGCCCAAGCTAATGCAGAAATATTGGTTTTGAACGATCGGCTCAAAGTAGAAAACCTTCGCATGAGTGCCGAACTAGACGTAACCCGCCGCCTGCAACAAATGATTTTGCCTCAACAGCAGGAATTAGAGTCAATTGCAGGGCTAGAAATTGCTGCATTCATGGAACCCGCTGATGAAGTTGGCGGCGACTACTACGACGTACTAAATTACGGCGGTAAAGCCACAATTGGCATCGGCGATGTGACAGGACACGGTTTAGAAAGCGGCGTGTTAATGATTATGGCGCAAACAGCAATTCGCACTTTGTTGGTTCACAATGAAACCGACCCAGTTAAATTATTGCAGACAGTCAACCAAACGCTTTTTGACAACGTAGAGCGCATCAATTGCGGTAAAAGTATGAGCCTTTCTTTGCTGGAATATCGGGGGGACAACATCCTGCGTTTGAGCGGACAGCACGAAGAGGTGATTGTCGTGCGTTCCAGTGGCGAAGTAGAGCGGATTGATACGATGGAGTTAGGCTTTCCCATCGCCTTGGAACCAGATATTGCCGATTTCATTGCTACTACTGAAATACAGTTAAATTCCGGGGATGTTGTCGTACTCTACACAGATGGAATTACCGAAGCTTTTGATATGAATCAAAAGGAATACGGTATTGAGCCATTGATTGAACTTGTTGCCCTTAACAGGGAAAAGTCAACAGCAGAAATCAAGCAAGCTATTATTGACGACGTGCGGCGATACATCGGGGAGCAAAAAGTATTTGATGACATTACTTTGGTAGTAATTAAACAGAAGTAAGTATGGGAGAATTTAGTAGTCCGACTGTCCGACAGTCCGACAGGGAATTCATTCCCTGCCTCAAAGTTAAAGTCCTCTAAACAGGACTAATGAGTTTAAAAATTTTTATTGTAATATCGTTTCCGGTTGGGTGGGAATGATAAAGTCAAGGTCGCGCAATTCCACATTCCCCCACTCCCCGCTCCCCATCATAAGGAGTGTAACCGGAATTGATATCAGTCCTCATAGCGAGGACTTTAGCTATTAGACAGGGGTTTCAACCCCTGGCGGACTGCCGGGTAGGCGGGAGGATTGATGGACTAAAAGCTTAAGTTGACACCAATTGGCAATGCCGTTTTCCTACACCCAAATAATCAAGAACACTTAATGAGAGATGTAATTCTCACGCGATTAATTGTAGGGAAACGGCACTGCCGTGTCCTGATTGGGGGTAATATTAATTCCGATGCAACCGGATTTGATATAATTACTCATCTTGTAAGCATTTTTGCTTGACCCGCCCTAGAACTTACCAATGAATAGTATAACCTAAATTGGGCGATCGCCAATAGTTTACAAACCTGATATCGGCACAAAATCGTAACCGTAACTCGTGCGATTTCCGGGTTTAACAGTTACTAATTGAACTGCTCGATTACGATCGCCCGAAGGTAAAAATCGAATCGGGCCGGATGCTCCATTTGCCGAAAAATCTGACGCCGATAAAGTTTGTTGAATGCCTGTACGAGTCGGATTGCGCCCTAAACCGGCAATTAACGCGATCGCCGCATCATAGGCTAAAGCTGTGCGCCAACTTACTTCAGCATTCCAAAGTTGTTTGGATGTTTGGGGAAAATTTGACTGCGGATCTGCGAGAATGTGCCAAGGAACAGCTAGCACCATATCTGTTGCTGCTGCGCCACCGATTTGCAGTGTTTTAGCAGTATAAGCATCGTCTCCTGCTAGTAACGGCAGCCGTTTGGCGTTTACTTGCACTACTTGCAAAGCTTGGTCGAGCGTGGCTGAATTGGATGCTAACATAATCACTTCTGCTCCTTGGGCGATCGCGCTTTTAACGCTCTCTGCAGCATTAAAATTGCCATTAGCAAAGTCAAATTCGCCTACTATTTGTCCTCCATCTCCGTAAATAGCAGTAGTGAATTCATCTTTTAAAGATTTGCTGTAACTGCTGGCAGAATTGAAAAATACAGCAGCTTTTTGCTTTTGCAATTTTCCCAGCATATAGCGGGAAAGAGCATTAGCCGCAAACCGATCGCTCGGCACTGTGCGAAATATATTGTTGGCAACTCCTGATATCTGCACAGAGGTACTTGTAGGAGAAATTGCTACTAATTCTTTTTGCTGGTAAATCTTGCTGGCTGCTAGCGTTGTGTCCGAACCAAAATGCCCGATTACTCCTAAAATTTCTGAGTTATTTGCCAAAGCACTGGCAATTTGTGCGGCAATTTCTGGCTTGTTGTCATCGTTAGCAATTACCACTTTTAATGGAGTACCGCTAATGCCGCCGCTTTGGTTGATTTCATTTTGAGCTTGAGCTACGCCCCGCAGAATTTCTAGAGCAGCATTGATATCGCCGCCAATGGGAACCGCAGCGGCAATTGTGTAGGATTTTTGAGCTCCGATGCGGGCATTGTTGAGGTAAATTAAGGCTTCTGGATCGTTGCGATTGGTTTTCAGCGAAGCTTGTAAATCGGAAATAGCTGCGTTATAGTTGCCAGATGCGATCGCCTGTACTGCTGCTTGTTTGGTTGTTGTGGCTTGCTCTGGAAGTAACAGTTTTTGGCCAGCACTCAGACGCTGCTCAATTGCCAGCTCCGATTGCGGCGAATTCCCCGTCGGAGAGTTGGGAAATGTCGGATTTTGGGGTGATGAACCCCCGACATTGATGCCGCCTCGGCTTGTCAGCCACCAAATACCTGCACCGGCTAGTACAGCTCGGCGTAAATACACAGACTATTAAACAGCCAAGACTTTACCCTTGTATGTCCACTTAAAAGGTTTG